>CALRRX020000402.1:0-3921 GCA_943370675.1 Reyranella massiliensis 521
ACTTTGTCGATAACCAACCCTCTAATCAATGTGCTTAACTTTTTCAAATCAACCACAAACCCAGTCTCAGGATCAGGCATTCCTTTTACAGTCACAATGAGCTCAAAGTTATGTCCATGCCAATTGACATTGGCGCAGGGACCAAAAACTTCGAAATTTTTATCATCTGACCAGTTGGGATTCCAAAGCTTGTGTGCTGCATTGAAATGCTCCTTACGGGAAACGTGAATCATAGCATTTATAAAGAATGGCAAAAATAGCCAAAATACTATGGGTAGAAAAACTAAGAGTAAATCCCAATTAATTATTGTCCAAATATTCCAAGATCTCAATCAAGCTTTCATCTGTTTTCCAGCTCAACTTCTTGGATTTGGCGTATTGTTCTAATTTTTGCTGAAAATCCAAAGGCAATACTGAGTTAAAAGACTTCTGATTTCTCTTAAAACTAGAAGCTTTACCGGAGACAATTAAAAACAATTCTTCCGATTCCATTACTTTCCTCTTTGCTTCTGACTGAGAGTAACCATCTACTTGGACGTCGGATAATTTATAGCTCAGCTCTTTAACCACATCAAATGAATCTCCTTGAAATACTTCTTGGTAGAGCATGTTTTTAGATAGACCTATCTGTGTTCCATTTACAAATTTTACTGAGAGTCCATTAGATGGATTCATTAACTCAAGGCTCTTAATCTCTGCAAAAGTGACTTCCAATAGTTTACCCTCATTTTTAAACTCAAAAGTCTGATTCAATAAATTAACTCTTCCTGATGCTTCCCTTACAAAAGACTCATTCTGAAGAATAATCTTTGAGTCTTGGTAAGTTTCTGAAAAGTAAGGGCTCCCATCAATGTTGTTATTTTTCTCTTGGAGAATAGGGCGTCCATCTGCAGTGGTGAGATTTACGATCTGACTATACCCAGAGGAAATATATCCGATAAAAAAGGCGAGTACGAGAATGCTTGAAGTTTTCATAATCGAATATAAAAAAAGCTGGCAGTGAAAGACTGCCAGCTTTATTGGAATTAATACTAATTAACGAGTAATCGTAACTGTAAATCGTTTGTGATTTTCACCTGCAGGGATACCAGGAGCACCTTCTAAGTTCAATATAATTCTCACTGGAGAACCACCCGCAGGGATGCCGCCAGCAATGACATTATATTTCACATAGGTACTAGAAGTATTTGGAGCCAAGGTAACCTTTCCTGGAGAAACCAGGGTGTAGTGTGTACCAGCTACGGCTGTAGAAGTAGCATCCACATTATAGGATACATCTAATGCAGTGCTCTTTTGAACACCGATAAGTTGAACCTCAACACTATCTACCCTTACAGTAGCCTGATTGACAGTTTTGGCTATTAGAGACTGAGCAGTCACACCAGGAATAGTGGCTGCAATTCTACCCAAAGATTGATTGTTGAATTGAAACTCCTCGGGACCTTTGAAAGATTTATCTTCCGCTTCAAAGCATGAAACCAACATCAATGAAGATACGAGGATTGCGAATGAATTAATGAAATACTTTTTCATATCGTTATTGATTAATAGCCAGGATTTTGAACAAGAAGCTTATTTAGTTCCACCTGAGCCTGTGGAATTGGTGCTAATACCCTTACATCTGTGTATTGGATAGGTCCAGTTGCACCTTTTCTGATATCTTGACCAGTTCTCTTTAGATCGAAGAATCTATGACCTTCAAAGAACAATTCAAGTCTTCTTTCTGCAAAAATTGCAGAAATAGCCTCAGCAGCATCAGTTGTAGAAACAGCAGAATTAAATGCTGCCGGGAATCTTCTAGCGCGGATGGTATTTAGATCACTCAATCCTTCAGCCACTTTTCCTTGTCTCACACGAGCTTCAGCACGGATCAAATACAGTTCTGACAAACGAATCAAAGGAACGTTGTCTGTGAATGGACCGATAGCACCTACATACTTTCTTGAGAACAATGCAACTTGACCTTGCTTGGTATCAGAGATGAAGTTTTCAAATCTGGAATCTTGTGGGACATATTGAGAAAGCAAATCCGGAGTAGGGATCACATCTCCCCAACCTCCTGAGCCTGCTACAGGACCACCTTGTCTAAGAGTCAAAGAGTTCAGAGACTCGTTGAAACCAAGTGTTTCAGTCTGAGCATTGTAACCAAGCTCGAATACTGATTCAGGGTTAGGAGCTGATGTAAATGCTGCTCTGTAGTTAGCAGCAACAGCAGATGAATTGATCAAAGTAGCAGGAGTAGCACCAATTGCAGATGTTGCACTAGCTTCAGCTTCAGCCCACTTTGACTGATAGAGGTATACTCTAGAGAGGAGCGCATGCGCAGCTGCCTGAGTAACTCTGAGTCTATTGGTTCCAGTGAGCAATCCGATTGCTTCCTTAAGATCACTTTCAATCAAGTCATAGACTTCTCTATTTGTTGATCGGGCTCTGAAGTCTGCCTGAGAAGCTGTAGAAACTGGTTCTGTTCTAATTACTACTGACAGATTGAATCCATTAACCTCACGTCCAGGCTCATAGCCATAAACTCTAGCCAAATCAAAATAAAGAAGTGCTCTAAGAAATAAAGACTCACCTCTTAGCTGATTAGCTTCAGTTGTGGTAGTGATTTTAGTAAGATCAGTAGCCAAAATGTAGTTGACCTCATTAATGGCACCGTAGTTATTACCCCAAATATTGAAATGAACACCAAAGTTGTTGATTGTCCAAGTCAAATATCTGTTAGACTGAGCATTGGTAACTGTCGCATTGTCTGCCAAAGCATCAGGACCCAACATGAATCTTGCACCATAATAATCTGATCCTTGAAGTCTATCATAAACTGAAATCAGCAAAGATCTTACTCCAGTGATATCCTGAAGAGCGACATCAGCACTAATACTTTGTCTTGGTTCAGTATTCAATGCTTCTTCACAGCCTGTGACGCTCAGAAGTAGTGTGCTCAACGAAAGTGTATATAGTAATTTTTTCATGACTTTTTAATTAAAATGCTACAGTTACACCACCAGTAAATTGTTTAGCCTGAGGATATCTACCGATATCAGTATTTAGCAACTCTGGATCAAATCCTGTATAGGAAGTGAAAGTAGCCAAGTTTATGCCTTGCAAGAAGAACCTAACTTGTCTTAAGTTCATTCTTTCTACTAAAGCTGAAGGTAGATTATATCCTAAGGTTACTTGCTTCAGACGGATGTAAGAAGCGTCTTCCATTTGTCTTGTAGAGAAAATATTGGCTCTTGAACCTGTTACTCCTGGTTCTACACCTTCGTATGCCTTTGGAACATCCGTGATGTCACCAGGCTGCTGCCATCTTCTCAACTGTGATTTAGCTTGGTTCCAACCTGCCCCACCTGCTGCTTCGTGGAAGAAGGCGGTATTGTTTAAGCTTACATTACCCCACTGACCTTGGAAGAAGACCTCAAGAGTCAAGCCTTTGTACGAAAACGTATTGGTCAAACCACCGAAACCTTTTGGAAGTGGAGTACCAGCATATCTTGCATCTCTACCTTGAGGGTTGTAAGTGATATTGTTCAAAGTGTCCAAGTACATAGCACGTCCGTCTGCAGGGTTCACACCAGCAAATACAGGATACCAGTAGATAGATACAGGAGAACCAACTCTCAATGTAGTTCCAATGGTCTCTCTTCCGTCCAGTTCAAGAATTTCGTTTCTCTGGAAGGACACGTTGAATGAAGTAGACCATTTGAAGTCACCTTTATCGATGTTCACAGTGTTCAATTCAATCTCCAAACCTTGGTTTTGAACTTTACCAATGTTTTTGGTAATCGATCCGAAACCTGAATCAACAGGAAGCGCTGCATTTAGAAGTAGGTCTTTGTTGATACGGTCGTAAACTTCAACCGCACCGAAGATTCTGCTTCCGAAGATCGCGAAGTCAAGACCAAGGTTGATAGTTTCTGC
>CALRRX020000403.1:0-3913 GCA_943370675.1 Reyranella massiliensis 521
CTGAAAATTCCACCTGGCCTGAAATCTATCAGCAGTTTGATTCTATAGTTGAAAAAGTCGGTCAACTCGCCTACATCAGCCTGACTCACCACACCGAAAATCGCTTCGGAGGAGGAAATTACACCGAAGGCATCGGCCTGAAAGAAGACGGAAAGCGCCTGCTCGATTACATGGTGGGTAAGCGGATTCCCATCGATCTTTCGCATACTTCAGACTTACTCGCCGAAGGCATCCTTAAGCACATTGACCGACATCATTTGCCGATTCCTGTCATTGCCAGCCACTCCAATTTCCGATCCATTTGGAATCACAAGCGTAACCTCAGCGATGAATTTGCTCAGGAGATCATTAGGCGTGGAGGGGTCATTGGGGTGAATTTCCTGCGGGCATTTTTGGATAGCGAGGTTCCGGAAAGGCTGTATGAGCATCTGCTTCACGGGGTCAAGCTGAGTGAAAATGCCATCTGCTTTGGCGCAGACTTTTTCTACACGAAAGATTTCCCGGACCCAAGCCGCCATCCTTTTTATTTTCCCTTGGCCGAAAATGCCGGGAAGTATCCGTCCATTTTGCAGCATCTTAGCGCAGAGCTTTCCGAAAATCAGCTTCGCAAAATGGCTTTCAAAAACGTGTTTAATTTCTACCAAAACCTCTGGAACTAATGTCCAGCCATCATTTTGTCAAGGAGCAGCAAGAACCTGCGGTGTTCATTTTGAACACGGAAGAGATTTCGTTTGAGACCGTTTCCCCTCTTTTGGAATGGGTGCCCACGGTGCTTGTCTGGCAAGATTGCGTGGAGGTGGTACTGTGTTGGGGGATCAAAGTGGATGTAATTTTGGCTACCACGGCATTTCAAAAAGCCAATCTTCATCTACTGGAGGAGCAGTATCCTGTTCGGTTTTTGACCGTCTCTGATAGAGGATTTTTGGAAGAAGGCTTACAGTATTTGCTTGCCTCCCAACACAAAGGCGTGCATTTGGTAGGTTTTGATCATACAGCAATCACTGGTTTGAACGAAAAGGCGAATCTCTTGGATCTGACCGTGCTGGATGGAGAGTGGAAGTATTATCCGGTCAAAGAAGGAAAGTTCAAAAAGTGGTTTGCAGCGTCTGAGATTCGGATTTTGGCTAAAGAAAATCAGCCGCTGGAACTTTCCAATTCCAACGGCCAATTGCTTTTTCCTATTCATTATTTGACTCAAATCGAGTTACCCGAGGGCATTACTGAGTTTTCCAGTTCGGGTATTTTTTGGATTGGTGAGAAGGTGATTTCCTAAGCACCCACCACCATATACAAGCCTGCTGCTAACAATGCTCCTAAAATGGGGCCTACAATCGGAACCCAAGCATAGCCCCAATCCGAGCTTCCTTTTCCTTTGATAGGTAAGAGTTGATGCATAATTCTAGGCCCCAAGTCTCTTGCAGGATTGATGGCGTATCCAGTAGGACCTCCCAAACCTAAACCAACTACCCAAACCAAAAATGAAACTGGTAGCGCACCAACTGAACCCAATCCGATAGGAGTATTTTGAGCATCTTCCAATTTTGCGCCGCTGATGTAGAGGATCACGAAAATTAGGACAAACGTGCCCAATGTCTCTGAAATCACACTGGTGGTAAAATTTCTCACCGTGGGATCTGTACAAAAGGGTGCCCGCTTCAAGCCCGGATCATCGGTCATATCGAAATGGTGACGGTACATCAGCCAAGCCAAGCCCGAACCGAGCATTGCGCCTCCCAATTGGGCGAATATGTATCCCGGAGCCATGGCCCAGTCAAATTTGCCTACCGCGGCCAAACCGATGGTCACAGCCGGATTGAGATGGGCGCCACTGTATGGGCCTGCCACTACTACTCCGCAAAATACTGCAAGAGCCCAAGCCGTGGTGATGGCGATCAAACCGCCGCCATTCCCTTTAGTCCCGGGTAATATCACATTGGCAACTACTCCTGAACCTAGTAGGATGATGATTGCTGTCCCTATTAATTCTGCTACGATTGGATTCATCTGTTTATACTTTGTTTTTTACTGGTCAGACCCGCCTTTGGCGGTAGGCAGGTGGCTGATAATCATCCTAGTTATTAATGTTGGTGTGATGCTAGATTTCATTCTACCCAGTTTTTAGAGCGTTCGACGGCTTTGCGCCAAAAGTGAATCAACTGATCCCGCTTTTCTGCACTCATGTGAGGTTGGAAGCTTTGGTCAGCTTCCCAAAGCTGCTGAAGTTCTTCCTGATTTTTCCAGAAGCCCACCGCCAGTCCCGCCAAAAATGCAGCGCCAATAGCCGTGGTTTCGATGATTTTTGGACGTTTGATTTCGCAATCCAGCAAATCTGCCTGAAACTGCATCAGGAAATTGTTAGCAGTGGCGCCGCCGTCCACGCGAAGTTCCTGCGTGGCTTTGCCGGAATCTTTTTCCATGGCCTTGAGTACATCAAAAACCTGGTAAGCAATCGCCTCCAATGCCGCCCGCGTCATGTGAGCGATTGTCGTGCCCCTTGTAATCCCAAAGAAAGCTCCCCGTGCATTTTGATCCCAATGCGGTGCACCCAATCCTGAAAGTGCCGGGACAAAATAAACCCCGTCATTGTCATCGAGGCTCATGGCCAGATTTTCGGTTTCAGATGCCTTTTTGAATAGTTCCAGGCCATCCCTTAGCCATTGTACTGCCGCGCCTCCGATAAAGACTGAGCCCTCCAAAGCATAATTAATCTCATTTCCGATCTTCCAGGCAACCGTGGTCAATAACTGATTTTGTGACCTGACCGCTTCAGTCCCAGTATTCATGACCAAGAAGCAGCCAGTTCCATAGGTAGTTTTAGCCATTCCCGGCTGCGTGCAAAGTTGCCCGAAAAGAGCCGCTTGCTGATCTCCGGCTACTCCGGAAATCGGGATTTTGGTATTCAGTACATCACCTGCTGTCTCGGTGAATACCTCGCTGCAGCTTTTCACTTCAGGAAGCATGGAAGCCGGAATGCCAAAAAGATCCAGCAATTCCTTGTCCCATTTCTGAGTATGAATGTTGAAAATCATCGTTCGACTGGCATTGGTGATGTCGGTGAGGTGACTTTTTCCAGCGGTCAGTTTCCAGATCAGCCAAGAATCTACTGTGCCAAAAGCCAGTTCTCCCGCTTCTGCTTTTTGCCTTGCGCCTTCTACATTTTCCAGGATCCAGCGGATTTTGGTAGCAGAAAAATAGGCGTCGATGATCAAACCGGTTTTAGCGGCGATTTCCTCAGAATGGCCTTTATCCTTAAGTTCGTTGCAATAGGAGGCCGTTCGGCGGTCTTGCCAGACGATGGCATTGTAGAGTGGTTTGCCGGTTATTCGATCCCAAACGATGGTCGTTTCCCGTTGATTGGTGATGCCTATGGCGGCGATTTGATCGGGTTTGATATCTTTTTGAAGAAGGGACTCGATCAGAACCGCAGACTGGCTGGACCAGATTTCGTCCGGGTCATGTTCCACCCATCCTTGTTTGGGAAAGTGCTGCTTGAATTCCTTTTGGGCAACGGAGACGATCTGCCCTTTCTGGTCAAAAATAATGGATCTGGAGCTGGTGGTGCCTTGATCCAAAGCCAAAATGTAAGGTTTGTTTTGGGACATTTTTGGGTTTAAAGGTTAAAGGTAATGGGTTGGATTTAGGTGCTTTTGATCAAATATTTTTCGGCAGTTTTTCTAAAATCAGCCACTTCCGATTCGATCCAAGCCTGGTCTTTCTGAAGGACGGAAGCCATAAGTATGGCCACTTTTTCGGCTGATTCCAAGGCTGCCTTCGCATCGAGAATCAACATACGAATTCTTCTGGAAAGTACATCTTCTACTTTGATAGCCATTTCATTTTGGCAGGACCAGACGACCTCGGCGAGGATATTTGGAAAGGAAGGATGAATGGATTGGTTCCATTCTGGATTTTC
>CALRRX020000404.1:0-3912 GCA_943370675.1 Reyranella massiliensis 521
AATCTGTGGCAGTTTTGACTAAATAATATCCTCCAACATGAAATCCAGTCGTAGCACTGAATGTGGAATTTGAAAAATTTGCTGAATTCAAACCTGCTCTAATCCCAAATTGTGCGTGTGCAGTAGCCGCAAGTCCCAAAAGAAAGATTGCCAATACTATTTTTCTCATTCTAGCTTATGTTTAATTTTCTCTAAAACTAACGCAAGAATCGCTAAAAACTGATTCAATCCTCCATATTTATAGTCACCATGAGTTTACTTACAGAGGCCTTCAGTCAATTCCCCTTTTTGGATGAAGATTCCAAGATTGCCTTTTTGGAAAAAATCCAGTTTCAAACCTTTCAAAAAGGTGAGCTTTTAGAAGAAGCGGGAAAACCCTGTCGCCACCTTCATTATTTGGTGGAAGGTTCGGCGAGGAGCTTTTACCTGAAAGAAAATAAGGATGTGACCGTTTCATTTTCTCTCCCAAAGGAATTTGTCACCTCCATGCATTCCTTTATCACTCAAAAACCTTCCAATGAGAGCATCGAAGCCTTGGAAAAAACAACCACTGGAAAAATAAGCCAATCCGATCTTTGGAGTCTTTTTGACAGCCATCCCAATGTGGAAAGAACCTATCGGATGATTTTGGAGCGGTATTTTATTGCACTGGAAGAGCAGCTGATTTTTTCCAAATTCAAATCTGCCCGCGAACGTTACTTAGAGTTATTTGAGACACGGCCCAAAATCATTCAAAAAGCATCTGTCGGACAGATTGCCTCTTACTTAGACATGAGCATCGAAACGCTCAGCAGAATCCGAGGAAAAATCTGATTTTTTGACATTTCTCAAAGCATTTGTTTGAGGTAAAGGATACTTTTGAAAGAACCCCCTTTTTCAAAGCACCTAAACATGAGAAAATTTGCCTTTCACTTTCTGATATCCCTTGGGCTTTTTGCCTGCGGCACCGAGACCACAGAAAGATCTTTTGACAGTTCCCTCCTGACCAAGGCCAGCCCCGAGCAAGTCGAACAACTGGTCGAAGCTTTTATTTTGGCAGAAGATTCCAGCACCATTGAGATTCCTGAGGGATTTTATGAGCTCAATACCCAGCTGATCTTGGATAATAAAAGTGGTATTACCATCAAGGGTGCAGGGATGGACAAAACGGTTCTTTCATTTAGAAACCTAAAGTCCGGTGGTGAAGGCGTAAAAATCGTGGGCAATCAGATCAGCATTGAGGATCTCTCTATCGAAGACGCACCCGGCGACGGAATCAAAGCCCAACATACCGACGGAATCACTTTCCGAAGAATCAACGTCACGTGGACTAACGGAGACAAATCCAAAAACGGAACCTACGCCATTTACCCTGTCCAATGCAAAAATGTCCTCATCGATGAATGCATTGCCTCCCACTCCAAGGACGCCGGCATATACGTGGGCCAGTCGGAGAATATTGTGGTCAAAAATTCATTAGCCTTTGGCAATGTGGCCGGAATCGAGATCGAAAACTCCGATAATGCTGAGGTTTTTGGAAATACCGCTCGGGATAATGCCGGGGGAATTTTGGTCTTTAACCTCCCTGGCCTTCCTAAATCCGATGGAAAAGGGACCAAAATCTATGACAACGACATCATCGACAACAACCATAAAAATTTTGCCGTGCCCATCGGCGAAGATCCAAATGGGAATACCGTGACGATGATTCCTCCAGGTTCAGGGATTGTTTTGCTTGCGGCAAAAGAGGTCGAAATCTACGACAATCGCATTTTGAGAAATAAAACCTATGGAGTCGCCATCGCAAGCTATCAGGTAACTGGCTTCCCTGCGGAAGCACCCAATTGGTCGCCTTATACCTCAGATATTTATGTTCACGACAATCAATATGAACGGAAATCTTTCTCAATTCCCGATTTCACGCGTGAGATGGGGCAATTGGTCACCGTACATAATGCACATGGAATCCTGAAAACTCAAGACATTATCTATGACGGCATTTGGGATAAGTCTATCAGTGAAACCATCGACTCCAATCCCATGAGGATCTGTATTCAAGAATCAGGAATGGAAAATCTCCGTTTCACCCGATTCTACCTGATGGATGGTGAAGAAAATATCCAATCTTTCAAGGATCACGAGCTTTTTCAAAATTGTAAAGTGAACGTGCAGACCAATGTTTCAGGAATCGCTTTACTTAACTCCTCTCCTATTCGATGAAACACACTACTCTGAGCTTTAGAGATTTCTTGCTGGTTTCCCTAGTGGCATGTGCCATTTTGGGTTCATGTCAATCTGAAAAAGCCAAAGAACAAACCGATCAATCGAAGTCGGGACAGAGAGCCTTGGCACCTGAGGAAGCTACAGGACAATATCCTTATCGAAGACTTTCCACTTATGGCTTTTTTGAGGGAGAAATGGCTCTGTTAGATCCTTCGGAAAAATTGATTCCTTACCAACCAGCTTCTTCCCTCTTTACAGATTATGCGATGAAATCTCGCTTTGTCATGATCCCCGATGGAGAAAAAGCGCAGCTTGTCGAGGATGAAATCGAACTTCCCAAAGGATCTATCTTGGTGAAAAACTTTTACTTCCCAGAGGATTACCGAAAGCCGGAAGGCGAGCGAAGAATCATCGAGACGCGCCTAATGATACACGAAGAAAAAGGCTGGCAATCCTACCCTTACATCTGGAATGATGAGCAGACAGATGCAGTTTTAAAAATCGTAGGAGGAGAAACCGAGGTTAGATTTATTGATAAAAACGGGAAGGATCAAGTCATCAATTACTTGGTGCCCAACAAAAACCAATGCAAAAGCTGTCACAACAAAAATGAAGTCCTAGCCCCAATCGGAATCCAGCCCAAACACCTGAACAATGACCTGAAGTACAAGTCAGGCACAGAAAATCAATTGGCACACTGGACCAAGCTGGGCAAATTGGAAGGGTTCACAGGAAAGGAGAACCATCCATCGGTGATCAACTATGAGGATCAAAGCCAAGCCTTAGACGACCGAGCAATGGCCTACCTCGATATCAACTGCTCTCATTGCCATCGCGCGGAAGGTCCAGCCAGTACTTCTGGTCTTTTTCTCACTTTTGACCAAAAAGATCCCATGAAGCTAGGAATCAATAAAGCGCCAGTGGCGGCTGGAAAAGGATCAGGAAAATTCAAATTTGATATCGTGCCGGGTCATGGCGATCAGTCCATCCTTACCTATCGAATGAATTCTACCGAAGTAGGAATTGCCATGCCTGAAATAGGAAGGACGACTGTTCATAAAGAAGGAGTGGAATTGATTAAAGAATGGATCGATAATATGAAGTAAGTGTCAGTCGCGAGAAAGTCGCATCTCCAGATACTTGTTGGTAAATCCTAATTCTTCATAAAGCTTTTTGGCTGGATTATGAGCTTCCACATGGAGCGCAATCGAACCTGAAATTTGCCCTAAAAGCTGATTCATCATCTTTCTTCCTAAGCCTTTTCCTCTTTGATCTTTCTTCACGGCAAAGTAGACCAAGATATGTTCGGGGATGTAACCCGACATCCCGGTATGATTGATAACGAGCGCTCCAATCAATTCTGCTTTTTCACTAGCTAAAATAACCAACCCACCTGGACCATCTGGATTCATTGCATATTCCAGGCATTTCAGTACATCGGCTTTAGGATCTCCAAAGTTTTCTAATTGCTCCACCAAAAAATCGGCGATTTGATCCTTTTGAAGTTCTGACAAGGAAAAAACTGGAGTGAATGTTTGAAATTCCATCTACGAATAAACAAAAAAAGACAGGCTTTCACCTGTCTTTTTCAATTGGAAATAATTGGAAATTATACGTTTTCGCTGCTAACTACGGCTGAGAAATATTCTCTGTTCATACGAGCGATGTTTGTAATGGAAATGCCTTTTGGACATTCAGCCTCGCAAGCAC
>CALRRX020000405.1:0-3910 GCA_943370675.1 Reyranella massiliensis 521
CATCCAGTGAAGCAACACTTCTCTCCAACTTTCAACGGCACCTTTTCCTAAGCCAAACCCAAAGCCGTGACCACCTGTAGGGTAGAGGTGCAAGGACGCTTTTACTCCATTCTTGTGAAGTGCTTGGTAGTACAAAAGCGAGTTTTCAATTGGAACTCCTTTGTCATCTTGAGCATGTACCAAAAAAGTGGGAGGGGTTTGAGAATTTACATTGAGTTCACCCGAAAAGCGGTCCATCAAGTCCCGAGGCGCATTTTCTCCGATCAGATTTTTTCGGGATCCCGAATGAACGGCAGCATCACGGAAAGAGATCACGGGATAGACCAAAATCGAAAAGTCAGGTCGGGCTGAAAGTGCATCAACTTCATCTTTTGCGCGATCGACTTCATGATTGTATTGTGTGCTCAGCGTAGAAGCAAGGTGACCACCTGCAGAGAATCCCATCACACCTACCTTTGCTGGGTTGATATTCCAAGTAGCTGCATGTTGGCGTACTAGACGAATGGCTCGCTGCGCATCCATGAGCGGAACTTCTTTGGGGTCAGTCAGAGATTTGGAAATCGGAAGTCGATATTTTACGACTATTCCGGCTATTCCCTGTGCATTCAGCCATTTGGCAAAGTCGGTTCCTTCCCAATCATAGGCTAAAATCCCATATCCACCTCCAGGGAAAATCACCACTGCCTCTCCCGTAGCAACTTGCTTAGTAGGTAAATACACTTCTATGGTGGGTGTTTGAACATTGGCGATTCGAAGGATTCCCTGTTGGGTAGCTTCTTCTTTTAGGTCAGATGGATTTTGGAAAGGAGGATTTCCTGGCCATAGTGGGAGAACTTGATTTTGAGAAAAAGCCATAGTGGTGAATAGGCTGAAAATAAGGCTGAAGATTATTTTTTGCATGGGTTAAGTGGTGAATTAGGGAATGGGGCTCTAGTAAAACCTTCTTAAGTATAGGATAATTTCAGGAAAATTTAGCTTGGAATTTTTGGGGCGGAAAAAATGAGTACGACAAAAAGACGGTCTTGATAGAATTTTGAATTTATAGTATTTGTCTATAATAGGATTTTCATCTATTTAATGATATATATAAATCAGTTATTCATGTATAATATATTGTAATTTATAGTATAAAGTTCTGTTTTAACTATTTAAGAGAAGGTTATAAATATCAAAACCATTTTAGGATTATTCTTTGGACTTTATGATTAAAGCTAGTGGGTAAAAGCTTGATTGAAGATTTAAGAATTAATGATTTCAGTTCATGGATTTATAAACACCTGGGTAAAATCATTTAAAAAGCTGAAATTTTTGAGTTTTTTTCACTTTAAAAAATTTGATGCTGAATTTTTAGCTATGGAAATTCCTACATCTTGACTTGATTTTTTTTTATTTCTTAAGTCAATTTCTAATTTGAAAATTCACATGATTTACATAATGTTGCAGTTGTTTTTTTTTGAATCATATGTATTTCAAAAAATTTGCTTTACTGGTATCCGTATTATTCATTTCCTGTGGACTAACCTTTTCCTCTTTTGGTCAGTGCGGTACCTGTACTGTAGTGGTAAATGGGAATGACGCTCCTTCTGGACCTATATCTACTAATGCTACAGTATGTATTAGGGGTAACCGAACTGCTACTTTGAATTTTGGAAATTCTACTGGAATCAATATCTGCATTGAAGACGGGGCTAGTTGGAATGGTGATTTTACTCAATTAAATACTTTAGCCACCTTAACCAACTTTGGAACCTTGAGTCTGAATACTGCTCCAAATGGGAACTGGACTATTACCAATTACGGAACGGCCAACTTGGGAAGTTTATTGGCTGCAAACAGGTCTATTTTTAATTATGGACGGATGACGTCAATGGCAGCATTTGCCATCGCCACCAATTCTACTTTTTTGTCCAATGGAGTTCTTCAAATCAACGGGAATTTAGGTGTAAACAATAACACAAATTCCAGTTTGATTGGGGCAACCACGGTTTCAGGTAATATTACCATAGCATCCAATGCGACTGTAAATGTGGGTGGAAGTCTTGCAGTTGCCGGCAATTTTTCTGTCGCATCAAATTCTATCGTCCAAGGGGTAAATACCAATTCTTGTAATTCCATTACTGTTGCCGGTACTTTTTCTAACAGTGGAGTGATCTCGGGAAGCAGTTTGCAGTCGCCAGATGCGCCACTTTTTGTTAATAAAGCACCCACTGGAGTCGCTATTACTAATGGAGCTGCCATAGGTTCATGTCCCTCTTCTAATTGTGTTCAATCCTTTCAACTCACTACTGCCAATGGATTTGACTGGGTTTATGTGTTTAATTGCACTTCCAATTTTGTTCTTCCACCCTTACTGCCGGGTGAAGAGTTGATTGACATTTCAGTGGCAGTAGTAGGTGGCGGTGGTGCTGGAGGATTTGGAGAGGCGGCAGGGGGTGGCGGTGCCGGGGCTGTTTTTGAGAGATCAAGTAAAAGTCTGGCAGTAGGTAGAACATACACCGTAGCAGTTGGTCCTGGGGGACTTGGATCTGTTAGTGCTACATTAAGAGGAGGAAACGGGTTTAATTCTGCATTTTTTGGATCTGTAGCCCAAGGAGGTGGAGGAGGGGGATCCCAATCCTCGGGTGCAAGAGAGGGGAATGTTGGAGGGAGTGGTGGAGGTGGTGGAGCTCACGGACCTAGTAGTGGTACAGGTAATGGAGGAGTTAATTTGGGAAATCAAACTAATCCTGGTGGTAATGGAGGTAGAAATACTCCAGGTAATCAATTAAGTGGAGGTGGAGGAGGAGGAGCATCAACTCGAGGGATAGACGGAAATAACAATAATCCAGGAAATGGTGGTAATGGAACAACAATAAATCTTTTAAATGGAGTTTCTGGAATTACCAACGCATTTGCAGCCGGGGGTGGAGGAACCGGCAGGAATCCTACCCAACGTTGGGATGGAGGTGGAGGAGTAGTAGGTTCAATTCTTTTAGGCGGATTCGGTCGTGCTTCGGGCATAGGTGAATCAGGAAGAAGTCTTACAGGATCAGGTGGAGGAGCAGGTAGTGTCCGCGGTGGAGCGGGATCCGGAGGTAGAGTCATTGTCAGAGCATCCTATCGAATTTTACCCATTGAAGTATTCGAAATAAAAGGACAATTCTTGGCGGAAAAGAGAGCTTCTCTCTTGGATTGGTCTATATATGGATTTCAAGATCAATTAGTGATGACTGTTCAGAGGGCTCTCAACTCAGTCGATAGCTGGTCTGAAATTGACACCTTGAAAGGAGAATTTGAGAAACCAGAGTTAAGGTCATTTTCCTATAAAGATGAAAAACTTCCGTTAACGGGTGGCACTCTATTTTATCGAATCAAACTAAGCCATCCTGACGGGTCAGTATTTGGATATAGTAATGTGGTCGCGATGGAAGTCCAGCCTAAGAAAGGCGTATCAGAATGGAGCGCCTATCCAAATCCATCTGGTAGGTCTAAGGTAAAAATCAGCTATTTGGGAAGTTTGAAAGAGAATGATGTCCCGATTTTTGCGCAGCTATCCGACTTCTCAGGTAAATCAGTTGAAAAACAGTCCGATTCTTTAGATGAAATCTCCGATTGGATAAATGATCGCCTGGAGAAATCAGGAAATGGGGTTTTTATCCTCAAACTAACTCAGGGTAACTCTCAGGGAGTGATCAAACTGCTTAACTACTGATTTAAAGTGAGGGAATTGAAGCTCGGGTAAAGGTGATTTTAGCCAGCTTTAAACTCAAAAATCTTTTCACAAAGCGCCCAGCGCCAGTTGGGAGGAGTGCCGGGAAGATTGGTCTGGTATTGGCCTAAAAAAGATTCCCACTCCTGAACTTTTGGATTGGCGAGATCCATTGTAGCTTTCTTTTCGAAGCTAAACTCATCATCAGCCACCAAGATCATG
>CALRRX020000406.1:0-3905 GCA_943370675.1 Reyranella massiliensis 521
ATTGCAAATCCGGAAGGATATGAGGGTGGAATTACAAATCCCACCCAGCCCAATGCTGAATTTCAAAGATGGAAAGAAGAAACTACGCTTAGAGTGGGAGTTTTTCAAGATTTATAAGAACCTTATTCATTCGATTTTATTGGGTTCGATTTACTTTAGATCATTTCCTCTCCATCACCATCACCACCCGATTCGGGATATACAAATGCACCTGTTGGTCTTTGTCTGTTGGATAGGCGATGGATTTGTCGAGTCGCTCGAAGCCTCCGTAGATTTTTTCATCGGAGTCGAGTAGGATATGGTAAGTTCCTTTTTCTGGTACTCTGATCGGGAAGCCGAAGTAGGATTCGGTAGGATGGAAGGAAAACACAAAAATCAGGTCTCCACGGGTGTAGGCGGTGATCTTCTTATCCGGATCGAGAAAGAGTTGCTCGGCAGGAGGGGTGGAGAGGAGTTTGTACTTGGTAGCCAAGTGGATCATCACCTTATCCCAAAGATCGAGTTGACGGTAGCGTAGGTGGTGAGTATCCACCAGCGACCACTGCCTGCGTGCGTATTGGTAGCTCCAGTCATTGCCCAGTCGGGGGAAGTCCACCCACTCGGGATGCCCGAATTCATTGCCAATAAAGTTCAGGTAACCTTCGCCGCCTAGGGTAAGCGTGATCATTCGGATTAGCTTGTGGAGGGCGATGCCGCGATCGACTACTAGATTTTGCTCCAGCACAGACATCGAGAAGTACATTTCCTTGTCCATCAGCCAGAAGGCGATGCTTTTGTCCCCGACCAGCGCCTGATCATGACTTTCTGCGTAGGCGATGGACCGTTCTAGTTTGGGCCGGTTGGTCAGTTCGTGCCACAACTCAAACATGTCCCACTGCTCATCCAGCTTGTGCTTCAGGGTCTTAATCCAGAAGTCGGGAATTCCCATGGCCAGTCGGAAATTGAATCCCAAACCGCCCTCATCCACTCTTTGGCTCAGTCCCGGCATCCCGCTGACTTCCTCAGCAATGGAAATCGCCTTGGGTTTTAACCCATGAATAAGCGTATTCGCCAGCTGAAAATACAGCAAAGCCTCCTCATCTACTCCTTCGTCGAAGTACTTCTCCGCCGAGTCAAAGGAAACGTGTCCATGGTGATGGTAGAGCATGGAAGTCGCTCCGTCAAAGCGGAACCCGTCAAAGTGAAACTCCTCCAGCCAGTAGCGGATATTGGAAAGCAGAAATTGCTGTACTTCCCATTTGCCATAATTGAAGAGCTTGGAATCCCAGCCCTCGTGGTAGCCTCTTGCGCCGGGATGGAAGTATTGATCTTCGCTTCCGTCAAATTCATTTAGCCCTTCGAGGACGTTTTTCACCGCATGAGAATGCACGATGTCCATGATCACAGCGATTCCCATTTCGTGAGCGGTGTTGATCAGGCTTTTCAGTTCCTCCGGCGTCCCAAATCGGGAAGAAGGAGCAAAGAAATTGGAGACGTGGTAGCCGAAGGAACCGTAATACGGATGTTCCATGACCGCCATCATCTGAATCGAATTATATCCACCCGCCTTAATGCGGGGAAGGATCAATTCTTCGAATTCCTTATAGGTTCCGACACCAAGTTTTTCCTGCGCCATGCCCACATGGCATTCGTAGATCAGGGGCATTTTATTCGCTTCGTTCAGGGAAAAGTGCTGATCTGTCCATTGAAACTGAGTTTCTGGAAACCAGAGTTGACCTGCGAAGTCGTGGGTTTTTTCGTCCTGAATTACCCTTCGGATGTAGGCTGGAATGCGGTCGAGGTCTGTATCGTTGGCACCGAGGACTCTGACCTTGATCTTGCTGCCGTGGATAAAGGTGTGGTGGTATTGCTCAAAAGGGAGGAAAATCTCCCAGTCGCCACGATGGTTCTTCTTTAGAGGATGCGAGTTACGATCCCACCAGTTGAAATCCCCCATTAGAAAGAGTCCTTTTGCTGCTGGTGCCCACTCGCGATAAATCCAGCCGTTGCGGATTTTGTCGAAGTGGATTCCATAGTATTCGTGCATCCTGGCAAACTCGAGAATACTTCCTGAGTAGTCGTTGATGGTGCGTATAGCGGATTGGAAATTTTCAAACCGACGGTTGATAGCAGGTGCAAAGGGCTCCAACCAGGCTTCGTCAGAAAGGATTTGTAGCGGTTTTTGACTCACAAAAAGTGGGAATTTGGTTGAGATGAAATTAGGAAAAATAATGAGGATTGGAGGTATTAAGGAAAAAGTTTCACCCCTTCAGTGCTCAATTAAAGAATGGCTTCCCCACTACTAACTGTCGCCCACGGTTATGAAAAGTTTTGCTCCTTCGGAGCTGTCAGCAAAGATTGTAATTTCTCTTTCAAATGAATGAGATGGTGTTTTTAAACCCAAAACGGAACGTTTCCTGGAATTAATGTTAGATCCGAAGGATCGTCACTCATCGTGACCCCCGGTGACTGCAAGGTGCCGGGGGATGAAGCATAGAACAAAAAACCAGAGCCCCGCAGGGGTGATCATCTTGGAGAAAAAATGGTTTCACCCTTTCAGGGCTCAAAATCCACAGTCTTTTGTTGTCACTGGCTACCACCCGCGGTCATGAATGGTAAGGCTCCTTCGGAGCTAAGTGTTCCAAATGATACACCAGGTTAATAGCAGCTTTGGGCCTTTGACGATTAGATCCGAAGGATCGTCACTTTTCATAACCCTCGGTGACTGCAAGGAGCCGGGGGTGAGAGATAGAAAAACGAACCAGAGCCCCGCAGGGGTGATTCTCTATTTCAAAAAATACTTTTCGTCAATTGTAATCCCTTGGTCTAGAAGCAATTTTCTATATTCCTCTTCAAAAGTCATAGACTTATGATGATCCTTTTGCTTTCTGATATATCCAATTATCATATCCTTTTCTCTGTGCGAAACCGAAAAAACTCCGTAACCATCAGCCCAACCTATGAATTTTGAGAAATTACCGGTTTGCTTCATCCATCCACTGGAAAAGGATTTGACATCTCTAACAAAATCAGAAACAGGTAGGGTAGGGTGAATTTCGACCAGCATATGAATGTGGTCTTCTATTCCATTGATCTGGTAAAGTTTTGAGTTTTTGTTTTTCACTATTCCCCAGATGTAGTTATAAAGCTCTTTACAATGAGAATCTACGATCGTTTTTTCAGCTCTTTTTGTATGAAAAACGATATGATATAACAATTGGCGATAAGAAGACATAAAAGTTGAATTATAAAGAATTGAATTTAAGTATACCTGAGAAAAATAAAAAGAAGGTTTCACCCCTTCGGGGCTCTAAAAGTACATGCTTTCGTTTCCACGGGCTGTCGCCCGCGGTCATGAAGAGTTTAGCTCCTTCGGAGCTAGGTTTCCCAACGTGATTCCCGTTTCAAAAAGAAGTTCTGAAATTATGGAATAAGATCCGAAGGATCGTCACTTTTCATAACCCTCGGTGACCGTAGGGAGCCGGGGGTAGAGGAGGAATGTGAAAAGAAGAGCCCTGCAGGGGTGATCTTCTCCCATTATATAAAAAAAATGGCACCCTTTCGGGGCTCAAAAAGTACATGCTTTCGACTCCACGGGCTGCCGCCCGCGGTCATGAAGAGTTTTGCTCCTTCGGAGCTGGGTTTCCCAACGTGATTCCCGTTTCAAAAAGAGGTTCTGAGATTTTGGAATAAGATCCGAAGGATCGTTACTCCTCATAACCCTCGGTGACTGCTAGGAGCCGGGGGCCGAAGGATAGTACTAATAACCCGAGCCCCGGAGGGGTGATTCTCTATTTTAAAAAATACTTTTCGTCGATTGTTATCCCTTGCTCGAGTAGCATTTTTCTATATTCTTCCTCAAAAGTCATAGACTTATGATGATCCTTTTGCTTTCTGATATATCCAATTATCATATCCTTTTCTCT
>CALRRX020000407.1:0-3893 GCA_943370675.1 Reyranella massiliensis 521
GATCTGAGCTGCGTGGTATCCTTGGGAGACTCACCGATACGCTCCATCAAAGATCTTGACGGAAGGATCTACGCCTCTTACAAGGCCAGATACGAGGACCACATCATCCAAGAGATGGTGAAAAAGGACGGAGGAACCGGAGAAATCCAACTCAGTTACCCTGAAAAACTGGGAATTTGGAACACCTTATTGACCGGCGAAGCGGATGCAACCTGGATTTTCGACAATTGGGAGGGTGTGGAAGCTGCCGCAAAAAACATTTCCCTAAACAAGTTTTTCCTCTCGGATTACAGCATCCCTTATGGATATTCTCCGGTGATTTTCACCAAAAAGAAAAACTTGCATCAGCATCAAGAGCTGTACTCCCGTTTTGTCAAAGCCACGCAACTGGGCTATCAGTTTGCTGCTGAACAACCCGAAAAAGCCGCTTCATTTCTCTATCCTTACCTCACTCCTTACGATCAGCAGTCGGTGGATTTGAATCGTGCTTTGGAGCTTTCGAAGCCATACTTCTCAGAAAATGGTCACTACGGATACATGAACCCCACTCGCGTGAGGGCGTTTTTGGAATGGTTGGTAGAAAAAAACCTAGAGAAAGAGGCAATCCTTGACCAGGAGCTTTTCACCAATGCTTTGGTTGGGTAAGCTACTCCATCCAGTTTTATTTGACCTTCTAAAAGGAGGCATTCCAAAACAGCATTCTAAAAATCCCAAAGGATCCAAACTCTTCATCCGAGAGCGGCCTTTGGGATTACTTTTTATATCGAGCAGACACTTACTTCATCAGATCGATCGCCAATTGCATGACCGAATCTTTTCCCGACAACTTATCCTCAGCGGAAAGTCCTGCCTTCAAATCGGGAAGAATTCCCCGCCCGGAATCCATAGAATCAGGAAGATTGGCCATATGAAAGCCCAACCGAGGAATACCCAGATCAATCTTGGAATTTGGCAAGGTGACGATGGTGAAGAATCCGCTGCTGTTGAGTGCTGCACTTCCGGCCGTTTCCTCTCCAACAAACTTAGCCCTCCCATCGGCTTTTACTCGTGAGGCAAATTCAGTCGTAACCGAAAAAGACTGACCATCCAATAAAATCACTAATTCCCCTTGAAATGCAGACGAATAAGGCTTGATCAGTCCATGAGGAGCAAATCTGAACAGGAATTCATTTGATTTCTTTTTCGAAAATGAATTAGCGAGTTTGAAAAGCCGCGAAGTACGGGTTGCAAAGGCCAATTTCTGATTTGGTCGAGAGGTCACTTTTTCATAATAGGAAAATGGAGCTGTCGCCAAGTAGCGGTACAGTTCTATTCCCCACTTTTCATTTCCCCCTTCATTTCCACGCAGGTCTAAAACTAATTTCTGAATGCCTTGAGCTTTAATTTTAGAAAAGCTCTCCTTCAAAAAGCGCTTAAAATCCTCCTCTCCGGGGTAAGTGAAAAATCGATGAATGGTCATAACGGCAATCTTTTTCTCCTTGATTTCAAAAGAAAAAGGAGCTTGAAAAGACGGAAATGCAGACTCGATTTGGTCTTTGTTCACGCCCTCCACTTCCACAATTGAATGCTTTCCATCGACCTCCAATCCAATGGAATACCTTTCAGACACCCCAAAATGATTGGCATACAAGGCTGAGAAGTACCGGTTCAACTGGAAGTATTTTCCCCCCTGGCTATCGCCGTCCCCAAAAGTGGAATTCGCCATCAAAGTAGTCTGGATCTGCTGGATTGATTGCCCATTGATGGACGTGATTTTGGCAAGTGCGGGCAGAGTTTCATTGCCCAAATTCCTCAGCACAAGCACTTGGTCTTTGTCTACATGTACTTGAACAGGAAATAGCTGATCTTCAAAAAAGGGATAGTACTGATCTTTTCCCTGGACAATCCACTTGAGGTGACCATCCTTGATGCTTCCTAAAAGAGGAAGCATTTTTTGATAAAACTCCCGCTGGGAAAGAGGTTGTTTTATGCCAGTCTCCAACACGTTTAGCTGCTGAAGAAAATCTTCCCGAGTCTGATAGCGATAGAGTTCGGGGTGAAAAGCTTCCAAACTTTCTCTAAAAACCTTCAAATCTGCTTGAACCTGTTGAGGACTGAGCGTTTGGGAGAAAAGAGATAAAGAACTCCAAACGAGCCCAATTCCCAGAAGTAGCATTTTTTTCATAGTCGGTGTCATTTTTCTGAAAGATGCCAAAACGATTGCTTGGGTTGCTTGGAAGTCAGGGTAAGGTTGAAAATCAAAATTAAGACCTCCTTACTCCCTCCAAAATGAAAATTGAGCTATCAGGGAATTCGGCATTTCACTTGCAGGTATTGGATTAACTTATCACGCTTTCCATGACTTCGTTTTTTGAATCCAAACGACTTACCTACGGGTTACTTTTCATCTACCTGATCTCCTTGGTATGGATCATTGTTCTGAAATTCAACTTGGTAGCCTATCATGACGGGATCGAAAGGAGTATCAATTGGATTCCATTTCCTAGACTTTTTGGGATTCCAGGTCAGGGTGATCGAAACGAGCTTTTACTCAATGTATTCATATTTATTCCTTATGGAATGTACGCAGGGATTCTTTGGCATAAATGGACGCTTCCAAGGCTAATTCCGGTTTTTCTTACCACGAGTTTCCTGTTTGAATCAAGCCAATATTTCCTCAAATATGGCGCTTTCGATGCCACAGATTTGGTAAATAATACCCTTGGCGGAATACTCGGATGGATGATATTTCAAGGCTTGAAAAAAGTATCTACTAGCCCCAAGCAAGCGAGGAAATGGGTCAATGTCTCAGCCCTAATTGGAACGGTGCTCATTTTGGTTTTTTTGCTAGTTCTCAAACTCAACCACCTTTGGATCTTCCGCATGCAGCTTTTGGGAAGGTGAAGCTTTCTTCGAAGAAATCGCTATTTCCTCAATCCACACTGGTGTTGACGCCGTAAAAGTGCTACCTTCTAGATCAATCCATTCATTTTTAACCTTTCAAAAAATACATGTCCAACATCCAACTTATCATCGAAGAGCGAGCAGCTGATATCGGAAAGTTTTTAGTAGGCAGGCTGCTTCCTTTTCGCCAAAAGCGAATGATTGGCCCTTTCATTTTCATTGATCACATGGGGCCTATCAAGCTGAACCAGCGGGAGCAAATGGATATCATGCCACATCCACACATTGGACTATCGACTTTGACGTTCCTGTTCGAAGGAAGCATCATGCACCGAGATAGTCTTGGGACCAGCATCGAAATCCAAGCCGGCGCGGTCAATTGGATGACGGCGGGAAAAGGAATCGTGCACTCCGAGCGTACGCCAGATCACTTGAGAAATTCAGAAAAAAGCCTCCACGGATTACAAATTTGGGTGGCCTTGCCAAAGGATCGGGAATTTATGGACCCGGAATTTTTTCATATCGAATCGCATCAAATCCCCACTTGGACGGAGGGCTCTGCCCAAATCAAACTCATTGCAGGGGAAGTCATGGGACATCGATCTCCTGTGCCTGTCTACAGTCCGCTCTACATGCTGGAAATCAAAAGTGAAGCAAGGCAAACCCTGAACTTAGGAGACTTTCTCTTTGGAGAAAGTGGCTTGTACATCCTGGAAGGCGGAATCGAAAGTGAAGGCAACCACTTTGGACCCAAGCAAATCTTAGTGGCCAAAGAGAGTTCGCTTTGCGAATTTACCATCGAGGCTAACAGTACGATTTACATTTTCGGAGGAGAAGCATTTCCTGAAGAACGATATATCGACTGGAATTTTGTGGCAACCAGCAAGGAAACGCTGGCAGATGCAAGGCAAAAATGGAAGAATCAGGAGTTTGACAAAATCCCGGGAGATAGTGAGGAATATGTGCCGTATCCTAGCTTTCAAGGCAAATAAAAGAAGTAAGAAGTGATC
>CALRRX020000408.1:0-3892 GCA_943370675.1 Reyranella massiliensis 521
ATTGAGGAATTCCTTGTGGATTGACTCCCTGATTGACAAAAAGTTCATTTTTACGCTTTTCAGGAAGTAATGCTCCGGATCTACACTGGTAAATGTCGAGCAGACCGTCGCCATTGATGTCCACCATGAGGACCCCTGTTTTCCATGGACCCGTCCTTCCCTCAGCGCCAGATTCGGCTGTAATATCTTTGAATTTGAAATTTCCCTGATTAAGGAAAAGTTGATTTTGACCCACGTTGGATGAAAAGTAGAGGTCATCCAACCCGTCTTGATTGACATCTCCTACCGCTACTCCTCCTCCATTATAGAGGTACTCATACATGAGGACGTTGAGATTGAGGTTTTCCTCTAGAGGATTGACAAAAGTAATCCCCGTTTGCTCCGTAGTAAGAAGCTTAAATAAAGGATTTGAAGGGGATGCTTGGGAGGTCGAATCTGTTTCTACTGACTGTTTACAGGAAAAAAATAGTGTAATCGAACTGAGTAAAAAAATAAGTAATCGTAACTGCTTCATAGGAAATAAGTCTGGGCTATCCCAATCGGAATAGCCCAGACAAGATAATCAGGAAATTAGAATCCAGGGTTCTGAACCAACTCGCTGTTTCGGTTCATTTCATCACGATGGATAGGCAAATAGTACATTTTGTCCAACCACTTACGATTTTCTTTACCAGGGTCCATATCGATGACCTTGTAGACGTAGTCATAAGTAGTAGGATCATACTTGTATGTGCCAAGCGTCTTACCAGTCTTGAGTGTACCTCTGATACTGATGCCATTAGCCTGTCTGCTGAAGACCTGCGGTGCAATCATCCATCTTCTTACGTCGTGGTAACGCTGCTCTTCGTAAGCCATCTCGATTCTACGCTCATTTCTATAGCGTTGTCTCAATGCATCACCGGTTTCTGTTACGGCCGGCTGACCTACTCGGAATCGGATTTGATTTAACCATTTTCTGGCTTCTTCTTCCTGACCTAGTTCGATACTAGCTTCCACATAGTTAAGTACAGCTTCTGTGTATCTAAGTACAGGCCAAGGCACTTGCTGCCAAGTGTTTTGATCGACGATCGCAGGGTTAGCATCAACAAACTTTCTGAAGTAATATCCAGTGTAGCTACCGTTCCAATCTTCGATTGGGCTGTTACGAGTATCCAATCCAAAGTGCGTTACTTTTGCGCCAGCAGCATTGGTCACTTCATAAGTACCTGTCTGAATTTGACCTAATGGATCTCTTACTTGGTTAGCAGAAGATCTAGGCTTCCACTGAGCACCATCATAAAGAACTGAGGCGTAGAATCTCGCATCTCTGTTTTTGTAAGGAGCTGCAGCTTGGTCAGGATTGCTCCAAGAAAACTTGGTTCCATCCATCATTTCATAGTCATCTACCAAAAGCTGAACAGGAGTATTGCCAGCCCAGTTGTTGTACCCGTTTGGACCATTGAATAAGCCTTGACGTCCACCGTTCTCATTTTTTAGGTTAATAAAAT
The DNA here is from genome assembly GCA_943370675.1 of Reyranella massiliensis 521. Taxonomy (GTDB): domain Bacteria; phylum Bacteroidota; class Bacteroidia; order Cytophagales; family Cyclobacteriaceae; genus Algoriphagus. The sequence continues at coordinate 1,488 of CALRRX020000408.1, forward strand.
ATCTACCCAAGATGATCTCAGCTTCACCACCGCTTCTAGCCATGGAGTTATTGATGTAATTCTGGATACCTTCTGCATGCGAAACAGGAGCAGAAAGACCCATTTTACTACCTGTGGTTGCGTCCAATACTGCCTTAGCGGCAGCTTGCGCTTTTTGCCATCTCTCCGTTCTGCTACCAGAAGGATATGCTAAGTATTCAATTTTAGCATAACCAGCTAAATCTGCTGACTTAGCTTTGGCCGTCGGTCCATCATGAAGGTCACTGGCTGCATAGAGAAGTACTCTAGATTTCAAAGCCAAAGCGGCAATCTGAGTAGCTCTACCGTTGATTTTAGACTTACCCGTAAGCAGTGTAGCCGCCTCATCCAAGTCTTTCACGATGAAATTCACACACTCCTCGAAGGTATTTCTTGGAGCTTTGAATGTTTCGGAATCAAGCGTATAAGGAGTATCAATGATCGGGAAACCGCCGTAGTATCTCAGCAACTGATGAGAATAATAGGCTCTCATAAACTTTGCTTCCCCAATCAGACGATCCGTATTGGCTCCTTTTGGAAAATTAGTATCGCTCATTTTCGCAATAGCAACGTTTGCCGCACGAATACGAGAATACATCTGGTTCCAAGCCAAGGTACCGTTTACCCATCCGATATCGGCAGAGTTTGATCTGGCTTCGGTAATAGTGGTGATACCACGACCAGGGTGAGTAAAGATGGCCTCGTCCGTCAACGAAGCGAGCATTTGCTCATCAAAACCACCATTTCCCAATCCTTGGTAAATACCTACTACAAATGCTTCTGCCAAAGCAGCATCTGCCCAAACTGCATCTTCTGATACTTGACCAAGTGGGCGCGTATTTAGGAAATCATCATTACAAGCTGTAAACGCAAAGCTTGTAGCAAGAAGTAAAGCGACGATCTTATTTAATCTTTTCATGATTGTCTAGGTTAGAAAGTGACATTTAGACCAGTGCTGATGATTCTAGCTTGAGGATAGTACTGACCTGTGGAGCTAGCTGTCTCAGGGTCATAAACCCCCAATTTATCCCAAGTAAACAGGTTGAGTCCGTTTACATAGACACGTAGGTTTCTCACACCTGCTTTTTCGGCGATAAATGAAGGCAGATTGTAACCCAATTCCAGGTTTTTCAAGCGGATGTAATCTGTACTTCTGAACCAGTAGGTATTACCGGCAGAAAAATACTGATCATTTCTGTTGGCAATTCTAGGATGAACGCTGCTAGGATTGTCGATAGTCCATCTGTTTTCATAGATATCCAATAGGAAGTTACCGATGTTGCCTGATTCACCCGCACTCACGTACTGTCTCGCACCTGCTGCTCCTTGGAAAAGGACGGCCAAGTCGAAGTTTTTGAAAGAAGCATTCAAGGTCACACCACCTTGGAATCTTGGAATATCATTGTCATCCATTCGAATACGGTCATCGGGAGTGATTTTACCATCCCCATCAATATCCCTGTATTTCATATCACCAGGACGAAGGTTATTGGTAATTGCCCTGTAGTCAAGCGGATTAGAATTGATATCTTCTTGTGTAGCAAATACTCCGTCATATTGGTAAACCAAGAAAGTGTTCATTGGCTTGCCAGTAGAACGCTGCCACTCTGGAGCTCCAGGAGCTTCATCCCAGAAGAGGATTTTGTTCTTGGCATAGCCACCATTGACGCCAACAGAGTACGTAAAGTCTCCAACATTTCCTCTATAACCAATATTGAAATCATAACCCTTGTTCTCAACTTCACCGATGTTTTCTGCTGGTAGGATCAAACCGGTACTTTGAGGAACAGAGGCATTTTTCTGCCAAAGGATATTCGTACGCTTGTTGTAGAATACGTCAAACTCGAAGAAAATCTTTCCGTCCATAAATTGACCCTCAAAACCCAAGTTGGAGTTATTTGCAACTTCCCAGGTGATTCGAGTATTTGGAACTCTGTTTTCTAGAAGTGTTTTGACTTCCGTGTTGTTAGCAATGTAGGAGCTAAAGCCGTAGGTAGACAAGAATTGGTATTCCTGAAGAGCCCCTCCAAAGAAGATCTGGTCGTTACCCAACTGTCCCCAAGAACCTCTGATTTTGAAGAAGTCCATGGTCTTACCAATTGAATTTTTCCAGAAGCCTTCGTCAGAAACTACCCAACCCAACATCACGCCTGGGAAGAAACCATAACGTGTGTTTTCCGGGAAGATGTAGGAACCATCATATCTCCATAGGAATTCTGCGAGGTACTTTTCTTTGTAGTTATAAGAAGCACGACCAAAGTAATTCAAACGAGCTCTTTCAAAGGCACCACCGCCGTTGTTTTTCTCCAAGTCACCACCGGCAAACATCTGATCAATGGCTGTAGAGATAAATTACCTTCTGAACGCATTGAAGTTGTTACCAGAAA
>CALRRX020000409.1:0-3890 GCA_943370675.1 Reyranella massiliensis 521
ACTTCGGAAAATCCCTTCCAAAATCGCCAATTGGATCATCCGAAATACTACCAAAGTCTACCTCAACGATTACGGATGTACGCTCAGAGTATACAAAGCCGAAATTGCCCAAAACATGGGCTTATACGGAGAGCTTCACCGCTTCATTCCTGTCTTGGCAAAACAGCAAGGAGCCAAGATGACCGAAGTAGATGTAAAGCATCATCCAAGAATCCATGGGACTTCCAAATACGGCCTTAGCCGCACATTCAAAGTGATGGCGGATTTGATCCTGATGTTGTTTTTCCAAAAGTACTTCCAGCGTCCGATTCACCTTTTCGGAGGTTTGGGATTGCTGTCTTTTCTCTTAGGTACTTTGATCAGTTTTTACCTATTAGTATTGAAGATTTTGGGTGAAGATATCTGGGGCAGACCGATTATGATTTTGGGATTTATTCTGATTCTGGGTGGAATACAGTTGATCACAACGGGGATTATCGCGGAGATAATTGTGCGAACCTATTTCGAATCTCAGGATAAGAAGACCTATCGGATCAAGGATATCTTCTTGGGAAAAGCTGAGGAAGTCAGCAGTGGTCAGTAAAAAGTGGTCAGCCTCAGTAGCCAGTAAAAATCAAAATTGAGCGTAAGTTTCACTCACTTATACCCATTTTATCAATAACTCAATAACCAACCCCGCTCCCTTGTCCCGGCTCAAAAACCAACTCAAAACTGCCCTGAAGCTTTTGCTCACAGGTTTGGCTTTGTACTTGGTTTTTCGAAAGATCGACACCGAGCAGCTTTTTCAACTCGCAACATCGATCAATTGGCTTTGGCTGATTCCGGGTGTTGTTTTATTTATCCTGAGCAAGGTGGCCACAGCCATCCGCCTCAATCGTTACTTTGAAAATATTGGAATACACCTTTCAGAAGGCCAAAACTGGAGGCTTTATCTGATCGGGATGTTTTACAATCTTTTCCTTCCTGGAGGAATAGGAGGTGATGGCTACAAAGTCTACTTACTCAACAAACAGTTTAAAACTCCTGTCAAAAAACTGGTGCAAGCTGCCTTTTTAGATCGTCTCGGTGGACTGATCGCGATTGTGTTCTTACTGTTTGGTTTGTTTTTGATGGTAGAGGTTGAACTGGATTTTTTCGAAAGTTCAGTTTGGAATGGATTGATGATTGCAGGATTGATCTTGACCATTCCTACATTTTGGCTGGTTCAAAAGTTTCTTTTCAAAGACTTTCTCCCCTCCTTTTGGTCAGGAAATGCCTGGTCGTTTGCCGGTCAAATCGCCCAATTGATCTGTGCTTGGTTTATTCTGATGGCATTAGGCATAGAGGAAACCATCCTTGCCTACCAGTTGGTCTTTTTGCTTTCGTCTATCGTAGCCGTACTTCCACTGACCATTGGCGGGGTAGGCGCACGTGAACTAGTCTTTGTCTACGCGCACACCTATGCAGGAATCGAAGAGACCGCAGCCGTGGCTTTCAGTTTGATTTTTTTCTTGATTTCTGCTGGAGTTTCCTTTGCCGGATCCTTTATCAAAATAGATTTAGCTAAAAAATTATAACTATCTCTATTTCAATTATTTTTATGTAATTTATCCTTGCATATTTAAAGTCTCATTTTAATTTTGCAAGGATGATTCACAGATTGCTTTTCCATAGACTTGAAGAACTAATGCCGGATTTTCCTGCTATTGCCATCCTAGGATCAAGGCAAGTGGGAAAGACTACACTTGCTCAAGCTTTGGCGGAGCATTTTGATCAGCAGTCCATTTATCTTGATTTGGAAAGCCCAAGTGATAGATCCAAACTCTCAGAGTCTGAGCAATACTTTGACCTTCATGAAGGAAAACTCATCATTCTGGATGAAATACAGCGAATGCCGGACCTGTTTCAGGTTTTGAGAGGAGTCATCGATCGAAGAAGGAAAAAAGGCTTCCGATTCTGCCAATTTCTGATTCTGGGTTCGGCATCTCTTGAGCTGATCCGCCAATCCTCTGAGACCCTCGCAGGTCGAATCGCCTATGAAGAGCTGCCAGGTTTTACCATTTTGGAAGTAGGAGACGAAGGAAAAAATCTGGAAAAGTTGTGGCTTCGTGGAGGATTTCCTGATTCTTTTCTGGCGAGTTCGGACAAGTCAAGCATGACCTGGAGGCAAAACTTTATCACCACATACCTGGAAAGGGATATTCCTCAGATTGCACAATTTGTGCCTACAAATCGACTGCGAAGACTCTGGACTATGCTCGCCCATGAGCAAGGGCAGCTGATCAACTTTTCAAAGTTTGGCGCAAGCCTGGATCTTAGTTCTCCTACAGTAAAGTCTTATGTAGAGCTGTTGGAAGATCTACTGCTCATTCGCTCCATTAGACCATGGATGAGTAATGTGGGCAAGCGCTTGGTGAAAAGTCCCAAAGTATACATCCGTGACTCAGGCATCACCCATGCGCTTCTCCAAATCGGCAACTTGGACAATCTACTGGCGCATCCGGTGGCAGGATTTAGCTGGGAAGGATTCGTGATTGAGCATATCCTATCTGTATTGCCAAAAAATGCCGACTACGGATTCTATCGAACGTCCGCTGGTGCAGAATTGGATTTGGTCATTCAGCTAGGCAGTCAGGTTTGGGCGATAGAGATCAAGCGAACTCTTAGCCCCAAGTTTTCTAAGGGCTTTTCTATTGCTTCAGAAGATATAGAAGCGACGCATCGATTCTTTGTTTATGCTGGGAAGGAAGAGTTTCCTCTTTCGGAAAAAATCACAGCAATTGGACTGGTCCAACTGATGAACAGGATAAATGTCCTGAGGGAAAATGGATAAATGCCATTTTCCCTACCTTTGCCCAAAATCCAGAAACCATGACCCGCTCCGAGCTTTTCTCCCAAATTCAGCAAAAATCATCCTTTCTCTGCGTTGGCTTGGATCCTGATTTGGAGAAAATTCCTGCTCACCTCCGCAGCGAGCCTGATCCGATTTTCAGTTTTTGCAAAGCTATCATTGAAGAAACAACTGACTTTGCGGTAGCATACAAACCAAACATCGCATTTTTCGAGGCATTGGGGGCAAAAGGCTGGGAAACCCTTGCAAAAGTTGCTGAGATCATGCCAAAGGAGGTCTTTACCATAGCCGATGCCAAGCGGGGAGATATCGGAAACACCTCCAAACTCTACGCAAAGGCCTTTTTTGAATCTATGGATTTTGACTCAGTGACTGTGGCTCCGTACATGGGCAAAGATTCGGTGACACCATTTTTAGAGTTTGAAAACAAATGGGTAATCCTACTTGCACTCACTTCAAATATCGGCTCGCTTGATTTTCAGCTGATAGCAGACCAAAATGGCAAGCCACTTTACCAATCTGTGATAGAAAAAAGTCAAGAATGGAGCAGTCCCGAAAACCTCATGTATGTAGTCGGTGCTACAAGAGGTGAATTGATCGGAGAAGTCCGAAAAGTGGCTCCGGAAAATTTCTTTTTGGTCCCTGGCGTCGGCGCGCAGGGAGGAAGCCTGTCCGATGTAGCCCGATTTGGAATGAATTCCACTTGTGGGCTATTAGTCAATTCCAGCCGAGGCATCATTTACGCTTCAGGAGAAAAAGACTTTGCGAAAGCTGCACGAAGAGAAGCTCAGCTATTACAGGTGGAAATGAAAAGCCTCTTGGAACAATACTTGGGTTAATGACTCCCAGGAAAAGTAGATTGACACAGGCCTTTTCCAAGGCTGGGAAATTCTACCCGAAGCTCTATCTTCAACACGACTGTTTAAACTAGAAATTAATTTCTTAAACAACGAGGCCTTATCCCTTAATGTCTCATTACAAGCAATTGATAGAAAAAGGAGCTAAATTCTATCCTTTGGCCTTTTGAGATAACAATTTGGTAACTAAGGAAAAATACCGA
>CALRRX020000410.1:0-3889 GCA_943370675.1 Reyranella massiliensis 521
ATTTTCGATGAGAATTCCTAGACGTGAAGAAAGCGCCTGTTCGGTGAGTTCGGGCTTCTGAAGCGGTCCTGCACAGGTTACTTTTCCTTCATAGACATGTGCAAAAAAGTTCATCGGCTCCATGCAGTTGTGTGCCAAAAAAGGTCCACGATAAGTTCGCTCAATCACCTTGGCAGCTTGGGCAAATGCCGCTTCCGGATTTCCGTCTTTTCGTACCGTTTTAGCTTTTTTGGCAGCTTCACTCATTTTTGCCAGTTGATCCTCCCAGCTTTCCAAGCCACCGGGAATGGTTCGGTTTTCTTTTCTTCCGTTCCAATCCCGCTTTTCTTCATAGGTGGAAAATTCCTCCCATTCGACCTTTACGGCTTTTTTAGCATTCATCACTTCCCAGGTCGACTTGCCAACTACTGCGACTAAATCCGTGAAACTGGTCGTATCAAAAAAGGTGCGTTCGTAGTCGTCCTGATGGGATTTGATCTGGGAAATGTCGGTGATCCCGGGGAGGTTTCGGGCTGCGGAGTCGTCAAATGACTTCAGCCGCATGCCGTGAGCAGGTGGATGGATGATCATCGCGATCCGCATCCCCTCTTTTTTGTAATCGATCCCAAAAAGCGGCTTTCCGGTTACGATGTTTTTGCCTTCCACATTTTTGTGGGATTTGCCGATCAGTTTGAATTCGGAAATTTCCTTGAGCGAAACTTCCTCGGGTACGGTCAAGGTGGCTGCCAGTGAAGCCATCTCTCCAAAGTGTGCCTTTTTCCCGCTTGCTGCATGAATCAAAAATCCAGGTTCGGTGGTGATTTCAGCAGCAGGCACGTTCCAAGTCTTAGCAGCCGCGTGGATCAGGAGTTGACGGGCGGTGGCACCTGCGGTTCGCAGGGCTTTCCAACCCATTCGGATGGCCTGACTACCTCCGATAAACTGTCGAGTGAAATTATCCGTGTCCAAGGGGGCTTGCTCCACCACTACCTTGGTCCAGTCGGCGTCAAGTTCCTCCGCCACTATCATCGGCATGGAGGTTTTAATATTTTGACCACCTTCCGGATTGGGAGACATCAGGGTCACGAGTCCGTTGTCTCCGATTTTGATGTAACCGTTTAGTCTAAACCACTCCTTCGGCAAGCCCAATTCTTCCAATTCCTTGGGTTTGCATCCACTCAGCCAGTTGAAGCTCAGTAGTAACCCTCCACCTGCGAGGGCAGAGACTTTGAGAAACGATCGGCGGTTTAGCTTTTCTACGGATTGACTCATGCAGCTTGTCAGTTGGAATTGGGGTTAACTTTCACTTCCTCAAGTTAGTAAAGACAACTTTTGTTTGAATTACAAATTTCAAACAGGTTTTCGAGCGGTTTATTCCAAATGGTTTTTCAGGAAATCAAAGACTTTCGTTCGGATACTTTCCACATCAAACATGGACCCAAAATGCGGGGCATCTTTTACGATAATCAGTTCGCTGGGGACGCCTTTCACTTGTAGCCAAGCATTCAACAGTTGAGACTGACGTGGGGATACCAAGTCGTCTTTCTCTCCGTGAATGATCAGAAAAGGAGGGTCTTTTTCGTCCACATAGCTAACCGGACTTGCTGCTTTTGCCAGGTCGGGACGATCCAGCGGTGCCGCTCCGATAAGTAATCCCTCCGGGGATTTGGGGTCATTAGCTCCCGGAAATAGGGTAAGGTCTGCCGGACCATAGAAGTCGACTACAGCCCGAAAGGAAAACTTCTGACTAGTCCCGGGAAGGAAGAATTCTTTGACTTCATTGTTTTTGGAGAGTCCGATCATCGAGGCTAAATGTCCTCCGGCTGAGAAGCCCATCAGCGCCATCCGATCGATGTCGAAGCCGTATTTGGAAGCATTTTTCACCAAAAAAGAGATCGCCGCGTTGCAGTCGAGCATCTGTGCTGGAAAGACCGCTTGGGTGCTGAACCGGTAGTCAATGGAGGCCAAAGCATAGCCATTTTCCATCAGTTCTTTGATCGTCTCCTTCATGTAGCCCATGTCGGCATATTTGTCATTACTCAGCCAGCCGCCCCCATGAACCCAAATCACCAGCGGAACTTTTCCGCTAGCATTAGGAGGGAGATAGATATCCAATAGGTGTTTTTTCAGGGTGTCGTTTTGGTAAGGGATATTCCCGTGCAGTTTTGTTCCTTCCGGAAAAAGGTTGATGACCCGGTTTTCTTGCGAAAAACTTGTAAAGGCCAAGCAGAAAAGAAAGGATAGGAGAAGACCGGTTTTCATGTTTGACTGGTTATTGATCGACTAATGCCGACTCGGGAGTTCGGACACCAAGAAACTTAAAACTTTCGATATCTGCCCGGATTTCTTTCAACTCCGCTTCAGTGAATTTCACATTCAATGCCCCGATATTTTCATCCAAATGCTGTGGACTGATAGTTCCAGGAATGGGTACGATAAAGGATTTTTGCGCCAAGAGCCAAGCCAAGGAGAATTGGGCCATGGTAATCCCTTTCTTTTGTGACCAATTTCTGACTGTTCTCAAAAACGGCATATTTTGCTCAAAGCCCTCAGCGGAGAAGAACTCAAGTTGAGAGCGACGGTCCAATCTGTCAAAGCGGCTGTACTCATTGAAACGCCCCGTGAGATACGACCTATGGGTAGGTCCCCAGCAAACGAATCCAACTCCCAGTTCTTCGCAGGTGTCAAGAATTTGGTTTTCTACCACACGTTCGGCCATATTATATTCTGACTGAAGCGCAGCAACAGGCAATACTGCATGAGCTTTTCGCAGTGTGTTGGGTGAAACTTCCGATAAACCCCAATGCTTGACTTTACCGGCAGCAATCAAGTCTTTCACCGCTCCGGCTACCTCTTCAATCGGGACATTCGGATCCAAGCGGTGCAGGTAATACAAGTCAATGGCGTCTACCCGAAGTCTTTTGAGCGAACCTTCTACCACCTTTTTTATGGATTCCGGACGGCTATTCCTTCCCATGCGCTGATTGTTTTGGATCTCAAATCCGAATTTGGAAGCAATAGTAATCTTGCCTTTGAAAGGTTCAAGCGCTTCCCCAACCAATTCCTCACTTCCATAAGGGCCATACACTTCCGCTGTGTCAAAGAACGTAATGCCCTTTTCTACTGCTCTGCGTAGATGGGCGATCATTTCATCTTTGGGAGGAGTGGGATTGTAGGTTCCAGAAACCATGCTCATGCAACCCAAACCGATGCCGGTTACTTCGATGGCCCCCAATTTTCGTGTCGGTAAACTGGAAGGCAGATCGGTTTTTTCCAATAATTCTGCAGCCGTTTTTTCATTGGCGCCAAATACCTTTCCTGAGGTCAATGCCAATCCGGCACCGGCCAAAGCCGCATTTTTGAAGAAATCCCGTCTGTTGATTTCGCTATTCATTTTCATTGATTTCTTTTTTTAGGATTGATCAAGTATGGATTTAGATCCGCTTAGAATCCCTTTCTGGTTTGCAGTCGAGTTCGGTTTTCGAATGCTTTTTCCAACACATCGAATCTGGCTTTTCTAGGATCAGGCCTGTTGGTCACTTCCCCATCGAGGCTTATGTCAAGAATTTCCGCTTTTTGGATGTCGTATTGAGGCCATGCTGGTAGATTGTTTCCATTTGGATTTCCGGTTTTGGCAAAATTTGCCCAATAGATGTTCATGATTCGAGCAAGTTCTTGCTCCTGAGCAGTTGGCTCTTGAGCCGGGCCCCTTCGTGCATGAAGTGTATTGAATACAAATGAGAGCTCAGATCCATGACCTGCTCCGTATGGAGATCGTTCTCTTCCCGCTGGTGGGACATAGCCAAATTGCCAAACGTACACCGGTTGATTTGCTCCAACGAAGGTTCTTGCAGTCATCCTAGCTGGTTCGCCCCAACCCCAATCCGTCGTAAACTTGGTTAGGACTTCA
>CALRRX020000411.1:0-3876 GCA_943370675.1 Reyranella massiliensis 521
TAATCATTGATCAATTAAGAGAGGCAGGGGCAAATGTGAAGGCTTATGATCCTGTAGCTATGGAAGAAGCTAAGGCCCACTATATTTTCGATAAAGTGACCTATTGCAAAGATGCTTATGAAGCGCTCGTAGATGCGGATGCCTTGCTCTTGGTTACCGAATGGTCAGAGTTTAGAATTCCAAGTTGGGATGTAGTTGGGAAACTCTTGAAAAATAAGGTTGTCTTTGATGGTAGAAATATTTATGATAAAAAATATTTGGAATCAATGGGATATATTCACTATGGAATAGGAAATAAGTGATATTTTTCATAAAGAGGCGTAGTTTATTATAGTGACAAACGCCTCTTTTGTTATTAAATAAAAATTTGTTGGTTTTTAACTTTCATACTTTTTTAGAAATGTATGAATTATCTATTTATTTTTTAATTTGATAATAAGAACACCTAAATAATAAAAATAAACTTAATAGATGCAAAATAAGGCGAAAATAGATTTAGTTTTAGTTGCTAAAAGAATTTATTTAGAAAGAAGACTTTTTATTAAAGTTTTTTTATTATCTGTAGTTTTTGGGATTTTTTACGCAATTATTTCACCCAGAATATACACAGCAAGGTCAATTTTTATACCTCAAACCAGTCAGTCAGGTAAGAATTCCGGTTCTATTGGTGGCTTGGCTTCTCTTGCAGGAATTAATTTAGGTAGTATTGAAGGTACAAATGAAGTGCTTCCTTCACTTTATCCTCAATTCCTTTCTTCTACAGAATTAAAGAAGAAGCTATTGCAAGTCCAAATTACACTTCCAGGCACAAGCAAGAAGGTTACTTATAGAGAATATTATGAGAATCATTATTCTCCAGGCCTATTAGAGTTATTGATAAAATATACTCTGGGGTTACCAAGGGAAGTCCTAAAGTTAGTTCAAAAGAAACCTGAGTTAATTTCTTTCGAAGAAGGGAAGGAAGAAGGGTTTTTTCAGATGACTTTTGAAGAATATGAACATTTTAGAAGACTAGATGGACAACTTTCCGTTGTCAATAAGGATAAAGAAGGGGTAATAGAATTAAGCTTCAGTATGCAAGATCCTTTAATGGCCGCAGAACTAGCCAAGGCATCAGAAACGATGCTGCAAGAGGCAGTTATAAATTATAAAATTCAAAATGCTAAAGAACAATTGGAATTCACTGAAGAAAGATTTAATGAAAAGAAAATTGAATTTGATAACATTCAGTCTAGACTTTCATCATTTAAAGACAGAAATCAAAATATAATATCAGCTGCAGTATTAAGTCAGCAGGAAAAGCTTGAGGCAGAGTATGACTTTGCATTCAGTATTTATACTGAACTAGCAAAGCAGCTTGAACAAGCTAAATTGCAAGTTGCTAAAGATACTCCAGTTTTTTCAATAATCCAGGAAGTTACTATTCCAGTGCAAAAGTCAAGTCCAAATAGGCCTATGATAGTAATTGTATTTGCAATTATAGGAATAGGTCTTTTTTTTGGAATAGTTTTAGTAAAGGAGATTTGGTCAAATTTAAAGGAAGATTGGTCAGAAGTTATCTAATTAGACCGTCTATTGTTTAATCAATTTTAATCGTTTTTAATTAGTGGTAAGAATAATTGATTTTCCAAAAATTCTAGATAGAAGAGGAAACCTTACCTTTCTTGAGAATTATAAGCAAATTCCTTTTGAAATCAAAAGAGTATTTTGGACTTATGATGTGCCGGGTGGTGAATTGAGAGGAGGGCATGCTTATTATATGCAAGAAGAAATAATTATAGCATTAAGTGGAAGTTTCGATGTAGTGGTAACTGATAAAAAGGGAAGGGAAATTAAGTATTCTTTAAATAGGTCTTACTTTGGTCTTTATCTTCCTGCTATGACTTGGCGACACATGGAAAATTTCTCTACAAATTCTTTAGGACTTCATTTGTCAAGTAATATCTACAAAGAAGAAGATTATATAAGAGATTTTGAAGTTTTTTCTAAAAGTGCGAAATGATCCATACTACTGTTTTTGATTGCACACTCCTCGAACTTCCAAAAAATCATTCCGAAAAAGGAAATATTACAGCCGTAAATAATGACTTGGAAGTCCCTTTTGAAATCCAACGGGTATATTATCTCTATGATGTACCGGGTGGCGAGGCAAGAGGTGGACATGCACATCGTGATCTTCAGCAATTGATAGTAGCAGCTTCCGGCAGTTTTGATCTTACCGTAGATGATGGAAAAGTAAAACGCACCTTTCAATTAAACAGACCTTATCAAGGAATATATGTTCCTACAGGGCTATGGAGAGAACTGAATAATTTTTCTTCGGGCTCAATTTGTCTTGTTTTGGCTTCTATTCCTTATTCCGAAACGGATTACATACGTGACTATTTAGAGTTTTTAAATTTTAAGAGAAATGAATAAAATCCATCCTACAGTTATTATTGAAGGTGATGTCAAATTTGGAGACAATAATGAGATCCTCCCATATACTGTTTTAATAGGCCCATTAGAAATAGGGGATAATAATTATATCGGCCCTCAAGTAGTAATTGGTACTCCTGGTGAAGATACTAAAAATCCAAGACATGATGCTTCAGAAAAATTCATTAAAATTGGAAGTAATAATATCATAAGAGAACATGTTGCTATTCAAAAGCCTTGTTATGAAGATATTACAAGAATTGGGGACGATGTATTTTTAATGCATGGCTCACATGTTCCTCATGATGCTGTCTTGAAAAATAAAGTTACATTGGCACCAAACGTAGTTGTTGGAGGAATTTCCAAGTTGCTGGAAGGCTGTAATATTGGTATGGGGGCTACCCTTCATCAATATAGCGTGATTGGACATTATTCTATTGTAGCTACAAATGCTGCAGCTATTAAAAATGTTAAGCCATTTTCTAGATATATTCCAGGAAAAACTATTTCTGTAAATACTTACGCAATAAAGAAGTTTGGCTTCGATGAATTTGAAGAAGAAATAAATGCCTACGTATTGGAAAATACGAAACCATACAGCAAGGTCATTTGTGACATTGTCAAGGAGTTTGATGATTTACATATAAAATCTGGTAGAGCACTTTATTAATGAGTATCCCATTTCTAAATTTTGAACCCATGCATTCTGCGATCAAACAAGAGATGCAGGATGCTTTTGAAGAGTTTTACGATAGCTATTGGTATATTTTAGGGGATCGTCTGAAAAAATTCGAAACCCAATATTCTCAGTTTAATAAGGTAAACTACACTATTGGCACTAGCAATGGTTTGGACGCCTTGTATTTGGTACTAAAGGCCCTCGAAATAGGAGAAGGCGATGAGGTAATTATGCCATCCAATACCTTTATAGCTACAGCTTTGGCTGTATCCTATACTGGTGCAAAACCGGTTTTTGTGGAGCCTGATATTCATACCTACTTGCTGGATCCTTCCAAAATTGAAGCAGCAATTACTTCCCGTACCAAAGCAATCATGCCGGTGCATCTCTATGGACAAGCTTGTGAGATGGATAAGATTATGGCGGTTGCCAATCAGTATAAAATCAACGTTATTGAGGATAATGCTCAGGCACATGGAGCATGTTTCAATGGTCAGTTAACTGGATCTTTTGGTCATGCTAATGGCACAAGCTTTTACCCTGGTAAAAATCTGGGAGCTTTGGGAGATGCGGGAGCTGTTACAACCAATGTTCAAGAACTGGCAGAAAAAATTCAAAAGCTTAGGAATTACGGAAGCAGTAAAAAGTACAAACATGACCTCATTGGGCACAACATGCGATTGGATGAATTGCAGGCTGCCTTTTTATCTGTAAAACTGATGCACTTACCTTCCTGGACATCAGAACGGCAGCAAATTGCTACCTGTTATACTGCAGGT
>CALRRX020000412.1:0-3870 GCA_943370675.1 Reyranella massiliensis 521
CGATAAACTGGGAAATGACCAGGTATTCTTTGAACGCCTTCAATCTGAAATCGAAAGACTTCATTCAGAGATAAATCGATTGACAGCTGAAAACTCCAAGTACCTTGAACTGGTAAATGCCAAGAATCAAATTATTGAGAGTCTTGAAGCAAAAAGCAGAAAAAGGTAAATACATTTTTATATAAATACTTTTTTACGGAAATACATTTTCATATCTTTAGTTCAACCACTTGAGCTACGAATGCCATCTCAGAATTTTTCACCACAACTGATTGCATGGAAGGGCATTCCATTCAATCGTTGCTAAACTGAATCAACTCCTATGAAAACAATCTCCATCATGAACCACAAAGGAGGAACCGGTAAAACGACTTCCTCCATAAACATAGGTGCAGGACTAGCTAGGAAAGGCCACAAGGTTCTTCTAGTAGATATTGACTCCCAAGCCAACCTAACTGAAGGATTGGGAATTGGAGAGGCAGAAATTTCGGTATATGACTCCATCAGAGAAAATAAGAAATTGCCGATTCTCAATATTTCAGAAAATCTGGATTTGGTACCTGCTTCCATTGACCTACTAGGCGCTGAGATGGAGATTGTCTCAAAGATCGGTAGGGAGCAAATCCTGACTAAACTACTCAAACCAATCCGGGCCGAGTATGACTACATCATCATCGACTGCCCTCCTTCGGTAGGACTTCTGACGGTAAATGCAATGGTGGCCAGTGATACAATCTTGCTTCCTCTTCAAGGCGAATACTTTGCCTACAAAGGAGTAGATCGATTACTGGGGATCGTCAAGGAGGTTCGGGAAAACCTAAATGACACAATAGACATAGGCGGGGTATTTATAACTCAAATCAATCCTAATCGAATCCTGACCAAGACCATTGTGGAGAAACTGACAGAAGATCTCCAAGAAAAAGTGTTTGATACCAAAATCCGGATCAACGTCGCATTGGCCGAAGCTCAACTTCAGGGACAGAGTATCTTTGAGTATGCCCCGGAATCCAATGGTGCCAAGGACTACGAAAAACTGGTGGATGAAATCCTAAGCAAATTAAACTAAGACCAAAATGGCTAAGAAGCTAAATGACCCAAGCAAGGGAAATAAAAATCTAGGAAGTCAACAGAGAGGCCTCGGAATGTTGATCAATGCAGAACCAGAAACACCGCAAAAAGAAAAAACATCCAGCAAAGAATTCGACACCGAAGATGTCAAGATCTACTCGCTGCGAATTCCGACAGCGATGTTTGATAAGCTGAAGTATGAAATCGGCCGAGAGACCAAGGCCTCTATGAGAGATATGATTTTGACTGCGATTTCGAAACATTACGGTTTGTAAAATTTCTTTAAAAAAGATACCCGTTAACTCAATATGAAAATTGAGTGATTAAACTGTTATTTTAAAAAACAACCTATCAAATATAATTATAAAACCAATAATTAGGTTTTGAGTAAATTGAAATAAAAACCATTAATTCTTAAAATTCAAATAAAATGAAAGGAGCAGTAATCTTGATTGGATCTCTTCTTTGGGAAAATTCGAGTAATTCCATAGAAAAAGAAAAAGGAAAAATGAGAATGGAGTGGAGAGAGAACCTAGATATTTCCAGAAAATCTCTGATTGAAGTTCCAATACGATATGGAAGAAAATCACGAACTAGAAGAGATACATATACAATGGTTTTTTCAAACTCAATTCAATATCCAGGAAAAGCTTATCTAGTCCCATTTAAAAATGAAGCCAAGAACTTCGAGGAAGTTAAATTACAGGCAATTGGAATTGCAAAAGCAGAAGGTATTTCTACTAAAAAGAATCCAGATCGACTAATTTCAAGTTGGGGAACAATTGGTATTGCGTTCAATATCAAAAATGAGGAGAAACTTATTGAAATTCGGTCCAAATGGCATAATGAATTTCGACTATTTGATAATTCAAAATATGGAGTAAATGGAGAAATTCCAACAATTCAAAAAAATGGGGAACTTAATTTTCAATTTAAAATACCGAAAGATATAGATTACGTTTTTGCAACTACAGTGACGCCTGAACTCAAACAATATCCAGATATAGAGGAAATAGTAAATGCTGTAAATAATTCAAATCCAAGATACGACACTTACATTATAGAAAACTTTAATCACGGGATAAGAGTATTCGGTGATGAAGAAATATTATTCAAGATTAGATAAAAATTAAACTTATGAAAAATGACCTTAAAAAGAAAATCGCTAAAGAATATCTCCTATTTATATCTAGTATAGGGGTAGGGCTTATTTGCTTTTTTTCCCTTTATATATTTTTATGGATTAATACTAGAAATTTAACCAATGTAAACAATGAGATCGAGAGAAGAAATTCCCGAAGCTCCAAAATATTTGGTGAAGGCTGGACTAAAATTCAAGACTTAGTGGAAAAAGATAGTGTCTTTAACAGATGGGAGAAAAAATGGAACGAGAACGGCTTAAAAGATCAGTTTTTAAAGTCCGGCTTCAACCAACCACAAGACATAATTGATTTCGTAAATGAAAATTCAACAAAACAGTTAGAGGAAAGAAAAAATAAGACTTTAGAAAGAATGAGAGCGCTTGATCATGGAGAAAGCATTTGGAAGATAAGCTTATTTACCTCTTTAGCATACCTTATTTTAATATTCCCTGTTAGATACATATTCATCTCAATTAAGAAATCCCTAAATATCCTAAATGAATAGCTTGATAAAACATCATTCCAATCATCCTAAAACAAAACCTCAACCATTTTTGATAAACTTTCATTTTAAATCGACCCGAAGGCAAAAGAATGGATTTCAGTTATGAATTTGTCTTCGTTTGCGAACAATTAAAGAATGTGATTTAATTTCACAATAATTTCTTTGCCAACTTTAGGATCCTCCCCATAAAAAATACATTAACATCCTCATAATTCTTGTAAAAGCATCTTTGATCAAAAACAACCGTTTGTGTGTTCCAGATTCCTTTCACTTCTGTCTGATCAATTTTCAAGTTGGTGATCAACTTTCCAATTTTGTCCCTACTCCCTCTCAAAGCTTTTAAATCCCAATCGATGGACAATCCATTTTGGACACAGAATTGGTACAATTGAGCAATCTTAATAAATCCCCTGGTATAAACTTCCCCAGTAGCGTCATTATCGAGGTAAAGCTCTACTTTTTGCCCTTCTTTTAGAATTTCCAACATTAAGCGAAGATTCAGATTCGCTGTACTGTTCAAGATAATTGCCTTAAAATCTTTAGCTCTGGAAAGCTTAAAATAGCTCAGAAAGTCAAACCAGCCTTCGAAAATTTTGATGCTTCTCGGAGTTCCAAGAATCTGAATTGAAATACCTCCTCCAAGGATATTGCCTTTGAAAATTGAGGATCGCAGCACCCAGCCACCTGATTCATTTGGAAAGCCAATGGCGAAGTAGCGCTTGCCTTTATTCCGCCAGTGAACCTCTTTGGCGAAGGGCTTGATGTCTTCAAGGTCGATTCCTCTGCCTTTAATATAGTTTTCCAAAGCATCATGGGAGATTTCGGAAACTTTCTCTACCACTATCTTTTGCCTTTCCTCCGAAGGTCTTTTCTGGATGAAGTTGTGGACTGGAAATGCCCCAGAAAGCCGCTCTACAGACTCTACAAAGGTTTTGTTTTCAAATACCTGTACAGCCCGGAAGATATCGCCTCCTAGTCCGGCAGCATGGTCATACCATACATTAGACCGATCATCCACAGCAATAGATCCTGTCCGCTGCTCTAAAAAGCCAAAGAAATGCTCTTTGCCTTGGATTCCTTCATACTTAAGACATCCTGACTTTACCAATTCGTTGAAATAATCTAAAACCAAAAATTCCTTTTTGATCTGAG
>CALRRX020000413.1:0-3864 GCA_943370675.1 Reyranella massiliensis 521
GTCCTACATTTCCTTTGCGCAGCTCAGGCAGAGAAACGGTCGCATTGCCTCGGTCGGGTTTGTCGCACAGGCCTTTTTCACGGGCATTGATCTCGGTTACGGGACGGGTGAGGTCTCGATTCCACTCGAGGGCATTCATACTCAGGTCGAGGTGCGCGTCAATGGTAAACATGGCTTAGAAGGCTTGGAGGACAAAAACAGTGGGAACTTTATGCAGGTCGACGGGATGATTTTTCCAGTCGGCAATGGTCTTGGTTTGGATAAATTCATCCACCGCAGTAAGATTCTTGGCGATGCAGAGCTTGGTATGCGGTGCCAAAGTGGAAAGCAAATCCTCGAGAAGCTGATTGTTACGAAAAGGAGTTTCCATAAAAATCTGGGCACGTTTCTCACGGATAGATTCAGCTTCCAGTTTTTTCAAAGCGGCAGCTCTGTCCTTTTTATCAATGGGTAAATATCCATGGAAAGCGAAGGACTGCCCATTAAACCCAGAACCCATCAGCGCCAAAAACATGGAGCTCGGCCCGGAGATCGGCACCACCTGAATTCCCTTTTGGTGGGCATAGGCTACTGCCAAAGCTCCCGGATCTGCTATTCCCGGACAGCCTGCCTCGGAAATCACCCCGATATCAGCCCCATTGATCAGGGGAAGCATCAGTCGGGGAAGCTGCTCCGGTTTGGTGTCTTTGTCCAAGACTTCCATATGTAACTCCTCAATAGTTACCCCCAACTTCAAACTGGAAATGTAGCGTCGGGCAGAGCGGGGATTTTCGACCAAAAAGATCTTGGTATGCGCGATGACTTCCTGTACTTGGGGTGAAATGACCCAATGAGCGGTATTTTCAGCCAAAACACTGGGGATTAAGAAAAGCTTTCCTTTGGGCATTTTATCACTAGGAGATAATGGGGGCGAAAGTTAAAATTAAACAGGCAAAATCATTACCTTTTTGATCTTTATCACCATCCTTGATTCTCCTATGAAGATTAGAATACTAACACTCGGTCTGCTGTATTTGCTTTCCTTTCAAGCTTTTCCCCAACAACTCAAAGCCCTCGTAGGTGGCACCCTGATTGACGGTTTTGGTGGCACGCCGATCCGCAATTCGGTCATTATTGTAGAAGGTGAGCGTATCAAAGCTGTGGGGCAAGTGGGAAGTTTGGCCATTCCGGCAGGAGCGGAAATCATCTCCACCGAAGGAATGAGCGTCCTTCCTGGGCTTTGGGATATGCACGTCCACCTCATGCTGAATGGGCACAGCGATTACACCCATTGGGATAGCACCTACATCGATGTGTTTGAGTCGGTCATTATGCCTTCTTCTGCACATCAGTTGCTGATGGCAGGAGTGACGAGTGCCCGAGACCTGGGAGCTCCACTCCAAGCGAGCATCAACGTCCGCAATCGAATCAACAAAGGAGAAATCCCCGGCCCGACGATCTATGTTTCTGGCCCTTTTATCCAAAAGGCGCCCTATCCCGGCACAGAAGCTTTCCGCTGGGGAGTGAATGGGGCCGCCGATGCACGGGCCAAAGTAAAAAAACTCATCGACGCCGGAGTAGATGTGATCAAGCTGATCGACCAAGATCAGATGACGATGGAAGAAGCCAAAGCCGTCGTCGATGAGGCGCATAAGTATGGAAAGATGGTAGTAGGTCACTCTCACCGACCCGACGAAATCCGAATCGGTTTGCAGATCGGCGTGGATAATTTTGAGCATACGGGCTTGAGTTCTGCACCGGAATATCCCGAAGACATCATGCGGATGATGAAGGAGCGAGCTGCCAAGATGAACCTTGGTCCACTCTTCTGGACTCCAACGGTCGAAGGTCTGTTTAACTATGAATACATTCGCGACAATCCAGAAAAGCTGGACGATACCTCTTGGCATTTGGGTTTGCCGGATTCGATCGTGAGAGATATCAGAGCCTCGCTCCGGTTTCCGGGGAGGATGTCTTACTTTCAACTGACTCCGGTGAGAAAGCCGACGTTGGACAGAAAATTTGCGCAGCTGAAAGAAAGCGGGGTAGTGATGCTGGTAGGGACGGATAGCGGCATCCCGATGAAATTCCACAGCCAAAGCACTTGGAACGAACTCGATGTTTGGGTCAATCATTTCGGCATGGATCCGCTCCTGACCATCAAAGCTGCGACCTATTGGCCTGCTTTAGCAATGAAAGTCGATAAAGACTATGGGACCATCTCTGAAGGAAAATACGCCGACATCATCGCCGTCCGTGGAGACGTGCTCCGCTACATCAATCTGCTACAGGATGTAGACATGGTGATGAAACATGGGAAGAAAGTGAAATGATCAATAAGCAGCCACAGTGGTCAGTCTCATAGGGCCAAGTGATCAGTGGTCGGTATTGTCAAAATCTGTGACTATCTGTGGCCTTTTCAGTGAAAATCTGTGGGAACTGATAGAGACTTTTAGAAAATTGGGGTGAAATGACAATATGGTTTCACCCCTTTCTTTTACACTAAAAACCTCCTCATTTCCTCCACTACCGCATGAGGCTGTTCGGCATGAAGCCAATGGCCGGCATTGGGGATAAACTCGAGTTCATAATTCGGGAAATGGGCCTCCAAATCGGGGATATCTTTTTGTTGGATATAGTTGGAATTGGCTCCGGCAAGGAAAAGGGTTGGTCCTTCGAAAACAGCTCCCTCGGCTAAGGCTTCACCGACATTTTCGATCTTTTCCGTGATGACTTTCAGGTTGATCTTCCAGGCAAATCCCTCACTGTCACGGGTCAGACTTTTTAGCAAAAACTGGCGGACACCAAGTTCGGGAATGTACTCAGCCAACTGATCATCGGCTTCTTTTCGGGATTTGATTTCCTTCAGATTCAGAGAATTCAATCCTTCCAAAATGGTCTGATGATGAATCGGGTAAAACCTCGGTGCTATGTCTGCCACGATCAGTTTCTCAACTCGCTCGGGATAGGTTACGGCAAACTTCATTACCGTCTTTCCACCCATAGAGTGGCCCATCAGGTAGATTTTTTCCAAACCTTCGGCATCCAGCAATTCCTTCAAATCCTCCACCATGACCGCATAGTTCCACTCATCCGAATGCGGAGAATCTCCGTGATTTCGCTGATCTACTAGGTAAAGGGTGTAATGCTCCACCAGTTCTTTGGCAATGGAAAACCAGTTGTCCAAGGATCCAAAAAGGCCATGGAGAATTACAAGAGGTGGGCCGGAGCCGGATTTTTTATAGTTTAATTGCATTTTGAAAGTACGATTTACGAAATACGATTTACGAGATCTTTGGTAGAGTAAAGGCTATTGACCCAACGAGACCTTGCAACTTTACCACCTTCTGACTTCAAATTTGAATTCCATGATTTAAAAGTTGAATGGTTGAAATATACCTAAGGGATTAAAGTTCTCATCAGCGGCGGTGGACTGTTGTCTGTCGACTGTTGACTCTACAACTCCAACTGCCTCCTATACATCTGAATCGTATTTTCCAATCCATAGTACAGCGCATCGCAGATTAGGGCGTGGCCAATGGAGACTTCCTCCAAAAACGGAATCTGCTGCTTCAAGTAAGCCAAGTTGTGCAAGTCCAAGTCATGCCCGGCATTGAGTCCCAAGCCTAATTCCTTTGCGATGTGGGCTACTTCCACATAGGGCCTCACAGCTTTTTCCCGATCCTGATGGTAGTGCGAAGCATACGGTTCGGTGTATAGTTCCAACCGATCCGTGCCGGTCAGCTTAGCCGATTCGAAGTATTTTGCTTCGGGGTTGATGAAGATGGACACTCGGGTCCCAATTTCTTTGAGTTCGGCCACGATGTCTTTCAACATGCTTTGATGTGCGATGGTGTCCCAACCGGTATTCGAGGTGATCGCATC
>CALRRX020000414.1:0-3834 GCA_943370675.1 Reyranella massiliensis 521
AGTGGCAATAAAATGCTGATGGCCAGTATTGAGAATACCAAACAACAAAGCGGGAATCATAGCGATCACTACGGTGATCATCACTCGCTTCAAATCCGTCGCATCTTTAATCTGAGCTCCTTTTGATTTTGTAATCAAATCGGGAGCAAAGGCGATAGTTCTGTGCCCTTCATACAGCGTATGAAACTTTTCCCACTTGCCTCCCTTTTCAAAGTTTGGCTTGATACCATCGAAGAGATTTTGTAATAACTTCATATCTTAACTGTACATTAATAGTTCTATCCCGTGTCTTACCAACTCCTGCAACTCATTCTTTGAAGGATCAACAAATTCGCAAAGTGCGACATCTTCTTCCACCAATTCGTAAAGTCCAAGCTCTTCCATTTCGTCAAAATCTTCCGCTACTATCGCTTTGAAGAGGTAGGTTGGAAGAATATCCATAGGCATTACTTTTTCAAATACACCTGTAACTACAAAAGGACGCTCCTCACCGTGAGTATTGGTATCGACTTTAAATTCTCCTTTGTTGAGGAAAGAAAGCATACCTATTGCCTTATGAAAGCTAAGTTTGGATGTACTTGGCTTTAACCAACCTAGAAACTCTTCATAATCACCTTCTGGAATAACGGTAATTTGATTTTGGTAGAATCCCAAAAACCCGTCAGGATTAATCTTCTCTCCAGTCAGTACGTTACCTGAGATCACGCGTACATGACCTGAGTTTAGATTTCCCTTTACAAAAGAAGAAGCATTTGCGCCAACATAGGTCTTCACATATCCTGTTTTGGTCAGTTCAGAACCAGTCAACGCAATCATTTTAGAGGTATCGTAAACGCCTTCCAAAACTGCTTTGCCTATTTGCACCACTCCAACAGGACTAACTGTCCACGCAATATCACCTTTGTTGATCGGATCCAAATGATGAATTTGAGTTCCAACATTTCCTGCTGGGTGAGGGCCTGAGAACTGGTTGATCTGTGCGTTTTTAACACCTGAGAAGATTGCTGGTACTGGCTTCGATCCATCTACGTTGAGATGAACTTTTCCCTTGGTCAATTTTGCCAAAGCATCAACACCTGCTTGAAAGTATTTCTCTTCCCCTTTTAGAGTAAATGCAAAATCGGGAGCAAGAGGATGCGTATCAAAAGCAGAAATGAAAATAGCTTTTGGGGAATCTGCAGGGTTCGCTACGATACCGAATGGTCTTTGGATGATGTTTGGCCATACACCAGTGGATGCAAGCTTTGCAGCCAAAGCATCACGATCTTGGTTAAGGTCAATTTTTCCAAAGTTTTCATGGGTGATCGTTTGGTCAGCAAGAATCTTGATTTCAAGGAGCTTTCTTTTCTCACCTCGCTTGATTTCTACGATTTCTCCGGATACCGGCGCTGCATATATTACCTGATCCATTGCTTTGTCGATCAGGATGGGAGTACCGGCCTTCACCGTATCTCCTTCGTTCACAAGGACTTTGGGACGCTGCATCCCAAGGAAGTCCGTTGGCTTAATGGCGAAGGTCGCCGACGGTGCAAAGTTGGCTACCTCCAAAGGGGCTTTTCCAACAAGCTTCAGGTCGAAACCCTTCTTAAGCTTCACTATTTTAGACATATCTGTTTTTGAACTATGAGCTTTTGAAAAACGCCCCAAATCTAAAGAAAAACCTTTTGATATGGAGCTTTGGTCACATTTATTGTTCGAACTTTTGATTAATCGGACAGGCGGTGAAAATCAATTGGGAATTAGGCTTGAAGCATATTTTCTTCCAATATCTCCACATATGACTTTACCTGCTCCATCAGCCACATTGGCGTAGAAGTGGCACCGCAGATTCCGACCTTATCTGTGGCATGAAACCACTCAGGGTCCACCTCTGTTTCGTTTTCAATGAAATAACTTCTCGAATTTTCATTTAGGCAAACTTGGTACAATGCTTTGCCATTAGAACTCTTCTTCCCCGAAACGAAAAGGATCACATCATTTTCTTGTGCAAAACGCTGCAACTGTGGCTCACGATTAGAAACTTGTCTGCAAATAGAGTCGTTGGCGTTGAAATCCAATTCGGTCAACTCTCCTTTTGCATTCTTGATTCGCTCCTCGATTTTTTGAGATAATTCGTAAAAGCCCTTGGTGCTTTTTGTCGTTTGGCTAAAAAGTGTGACAGGCCTGCTGTAATCAATTTTGTCCAAGTCAGCATCTTCCATTACGACAATGGCTTTCTCTAATGTCTGGCCTGTAAGTCCGATAACTTCAGCATGGCCTTTTTTGCCATATATGACAATCTGGCCTTTTTCCCGCTCCATCTTGTCAAAGGCATTTTTAACTCGATGTTGAAGTTTTAATACTACTGGACAAGATGCATCGATGAGTTCGATGTTATTTTCGATAGCAGTTTTATAGGTTTCTGGCGGTTCACCGTGCGCTCTAATTAGCACCTTGCAGTTAGTGAGTTCATGGAGTTGATCTCGGTCAATGACAACTAGACCTTTTTCTCTCAGGCGCTTTACCTCCATATCATTATGGACGATATCACCCAAGCAATAGAGTTGGTCACTATTCTCCATTTCATCCTCGGCCATCTTGATGGCAAATTCGACTCCGAAACAGTAGCCTGAATTTTTATCAATGGTTACCTGCATAATCTTTTTCTTTATCGATGACTTCTTTCGCCAGAGAGACAATTTGTGCGACTTGCTCCATGAAAGTCAGGTTACTCGTATCTATTTCTACTGCATCGGGCATTTTAGTGAGAGGACTTTCCGTTCTGGAAGAATCTATCCTGTCTCTCTCTGCCAAATTCATCTTGATTTCATCCAGATCTACCAGTTCGCCTTTTTCAAGTAGCTCTTGTTGTCTTCTGTAAGCCCTAGTTTCAAGATCAGCTGTCATAAAAATCTTCAATTCAGCATCAGGAAAAACAACAGAGCCGATATCTCTTCCATCCATCACCACTCCTTTTTTCCTTCCCAAACGCTGCTGCTGGGCTACCAATTCTTTTCTAATTTCTTTAATCGTAGCTACTTCACTTACACGTTCCGAAACGCGCATGGTTCGGATTTCATCCTCCACGTTGAGACCATTGAGGTAAGTTTCTTGCCTATGGGTATCAGGATTGATTTGAAAAGAAATATCAAGAGATTTCAGCCCTTTTTCTACTTCGTGAGGATTGGATGGAGAAAGAAAATGGTTCAAAAAATGAAGAGTTGCCGCTCTATACATCGCCCCCGAATCAATGTAGGTAAATCCCAAATCCTTGGCCACTGCTTTTGCCGTCGAACTTTTACCACATCCCGAGTACCCGTCTATCGCAATGACAATTTTACCCATCAATAAACCTGTCTTGGTTTCCTGCTTAATTTTGGGCAAATATAGTAGTTTTAATCTTATCTAATCCCGAAAGACCTACCTCTCAGACGGTAAATCACATTGAAATTCACTGATTTTTATCAAGCTTAACATGAAACTCCAAGCCAACTACGTAGACATCCCCAAGAGAAAAACATTCCCCGCAGAAATAACTATGGAGGAGTGAAAAATCTCCCAGATCCGATAAATAAAAACCAATCAGGAGCTTCCTTTTATCCTTCCTGGATTTATTGATGCGCATGTTCATGTGGAGTCTTCCATGCTGGTTCCCTCCGAATTTGCAAGATTGGCGGTGGTTCATGGCACGGTCGCTACCATCTCCGATCCGCATGAGATCGCCAATGTATGCGGGATGCAAGGCGTGGAATACATGATCGAAAACGGCAAACAGGTGCCTTTTCACTTTTTCTTTGGCGCTCCGTCCTGCGTCCCAGCTACCCCTTTTGAGACTGCTGGCGGTGAAATCGATGC
>CALRRX020000415.1:0-3834 GCA_943370675.1 Reyranella massiliensis 521
TGGACCAACTACTTCAACTTCATTACCGATTGCTGAAAACAGACAGGTCCTACTTCGAAACTTACAACCAAGCAAAACCTCATATCCTACAGTCCATCTTGGCCGCCGACGGAGAAAATCCCGGAAACGAAATTCAAATCTGCCTCAATGGGATCTATGGCCTGCTCCTCTGCCGGCTGCTTGGCAAAAAAGTAAGCGACGAGCAACTCAAAGCTGCCGAAGCCTTTGGTGAGGTGCTAAGTTTGCTTAACCTGGCTTATCAGCAGGAATTGGTGGAGCGAAATTGAAGGATTGGCGATCAGATTAAACCCAACTTTCAACTTTTAATTTCATGGAGAAGTCAGGGTTTCCTGCCTTTTAACTTGTATTTTTAGAAAAATCACTTCCTCCAAATGGCTTTTTACCAACAGCTTCCTGAAGACCTGTTCGCGAAATTTGAAACCTCAAAGAACGGTTTAATTCAATCTGAAGCTCAAAAAAGACTGGAAAAATTCGGACCGAACGCCCTTCAGGAGAAAAAGAAAAAACCTGCTTGGTTACTTTTTTTAGCTCAATTCAAGGATTTTATGATCATGATCTTGGCGGTAGCTGCCGTGATTTCGGGGATGGTAGGTGACCTGACCGACACGATCATCATCTTGGTGATCATTGTACTGAATGCCGTTTTAGGTTTTGTGCAGGAATACCGGGCTGAAAAAGCCATGGAATCCCTGAAAAAACTCACCGAAACACAAACCAAAGTCTTTCGGGACAAGCAACTCCTAGCTATCCCTTCCCGAGATTTGGTTCCCGGAGATGTAGTGGTCTTGGAAGCGGGAAACATGGTCCCCGCCGACCTCCGACTCGTCGAAACTTTTTCCCTCAAAATCGACGAATCCTCCCTCACCGGTGAGTCTGTTCCCATCGATAAAATCACAGCCGAAATCCCAGAAGAAAACCTCAACCCGGGCGATCAGCTCAACATGGCTTTCAAAGGGACACTCGTCACCAATGGTCGGGCTTCAGGATTGGTGGTGGCCACAGGCATGAGTACCGAAATCGGAAAAATCGCCAGCCTCTTGCAGGAAAACGCCCCAATGACTCCGCTTCAACAGCGGATGCAGCGCTTTGGAAAAGTCATCTCAGTGATCATTCTAGGCATCTGTGCAGTACTTTTTGCAGCAGGGATTGCTAGAGGGGAAGAGATTTTGCCTGTGCTGTTGCTTTCGGTGAGTTTGGCAGTGGCGGCTATCCCGGAGGCTTTGCCTGCGCTGATCACTATCGCCTTATCCCTAGGAGCTGGGCGCTTGGCAAAGAAAAAAGCCCTCATCCGAAAACTCCCTGCAGTGGAAAGTCTGGGTTCTGTAACCTATATCTGCACTGACAAAACGGGAACACTCACCCAAAACAAAATGACCGTCACGGAGACGGAAGCCTTTCACCACGCACCCATTTCCTCCGAGTTTTCAAACCTCCAACTCGGACTCGGCCTCTGCCATGATGTGCACCTGGACAAAAAAGGAAGACCCGAAGGCGAATCGACTGAAGTGGCTTTGGTGGAGCGGATCCTTCAGGAACTTACCTTGAAACAATACCAAAACTTAGCAGAGCATTTCCCCAGAGTCGGAGAAGTTCCTTTTGATTCTTCCAGAAAAAGAATGAGCACCTTTCATCAATTGGGAGATCAAATCCTGATGCTATGCAAAGGAGCTCCGGAAGCCATCTCATCTATTTTGAAGGAAAAAGACCAGGCTCTTCAACTTCACCAAAGTGCAGAGGAATGGGCTAAGCGTGGCGAGCGGGTGTTGGCTTTTGCAGGAAAAATGCTGGACAAACTGCCCGCTGAAGCAGGCTGGATGGAACTAGAGGCAGAGTTGGATTTTTATGGAAAAGTCGGAATGATCGATCCTCCAAGGGAGGAAGTGAAAACAGCCATCTCAGAATGCATCACCGCAGGCATCCATCCTGTCATGATCACAGGTGATCATCCCGCTACTGCCCGAGCGATCGCCGAAGCAGTTGGAATCTGGAAAAAAGGAGACTTGGTGCTTACAGGTGCGGAGTTGGGAAATCTTTCTGAAGAAGCTTTTGCGGAGCAAGTCGAACATGTAAGTGTCTATGCGCGAGTAGCACCCGAGCAAAAGCTCAGAATCGTACAGGCACTCCAGCGAAAAGGCCACTTTGCCGCCATGACCGGTGACGGAGTCAACGATGCTCCTTCCCTCAAAGCCGCCAACATCGGCGTAGCAATGGGTATCGCCGGAACAGACGTGAGCAAAGAAGCGGCGCACCTAATTTTGCTTGACGATAATTTCTCCACCATCGTCCGCGCTATCAAAGAAGGCCGACGCATATACGACAACATTGTCAAATTCATCAAGTACATCATGACCTGCAACGGGGCCGAAATCTGGACAATCGGACTCGCTCCGTTTTTGGGTTTTCCCAATCCACTACTACCGATTCATATCCTTTGGATCAACTTAGTCACCGACGGCCTGCCTGCTTTGGCTTTGGCAAGTGAGCGTGCAGAGAAGGACCTCATGGAACAGCCTCCACGACCCCCAAAGCAAAGCCTATTTGCCAACGGGGTGGGCTATCATATCATTTGGGTGGGGATGCTAATGGCAGCTGTGACGCTCTTTACACAGCATTGGGCCATCAAGCAGGGTTGGCATTGGCAGACGATGGTCTTTTCGGTTTTGGCCTTTTCCCAACTCGGGCATGTGCTGGCGGTGAGGAGTGATCGGACATTTCTTTTCCGCCAGGGTTTTCTCAGTAATAAGCCCTTGCTACTGGCTGTAGGCGCCACATTTTTACTCCAACTGAGTGTGATTTACCTACCATTTATGAATCCGATTTTCCGAACTGAGCCTCTAAACATGGAAGAATTACTGTTTTCAGGTGCCATGGCCATGGTGGTTTTCCATGCCGTAGAAGCAGAAAAATGGGTTCGCAGCCGCTTCTTCCCTGTTAAAAAAACTTAAGCCAAGCAATTCCAGTCTCAATGAAGTATTTTGGTTCATCTTTTGACATTCATCTCCAAACCAACTGTAAAAACATATGAAAATCATTTTTGGATTACTCGCAGGACTTTTACTAAGTCTACCACTCGCAGCCCAACAGGTACAACAGATTCCTCTTATCGAGGTAGAAGGCTACGCTGAGCGTAAAGTCGCACCCGATGAAGCAGTTTTTTCCATTTCACTAGAAGAAAAAAAGCTGAAAGTAAACGATGCAGTTTCGACACTGAATAAAAAAACGCAAGCCCTCGCTGACCTTCTCAAAAAGGAAAAAATCAGAGACTACAAGCTCGTAGCAGATAACTATTCAGTAGATGTCAATCGAATCTATCAAAATGGAACTGTGAAGGACAGCGGCTACGTAGCCCGACAAAACCTACGAATCGTCACTTCAGCCACCAACGAAGACCTTCAAAAAATCGCAGAAGCCATCCAAAAAGCCGGAGAGATGAGCTACAATCTACAATTTGGTGTTGCTGAGGCCACTCGCAAATCTCTGGAAACCACTCTGCTGACCGAAGCACTCAAAGACGCGGAAGCAAGGGCTACCCTGATTGGCAGCACCTTAAATCTAAAAGGTTTGAAGGTATTTCATGTATCGGTAGAGCCTCAATTCAGACCACAACCGATGTACATGATGAGCGCGAAAGCCTCCATGAATGAATCCTCAGACATGTTGATTCAAACCGATGAAGAGACGATCACCAAGCGGGTATTTGTGAAGTATACTTATTGAGAAAAAAGTTGTCTTTAAATGTGCTAGACCTGGCAGGTTTCAGAAACCTGCCAGGCCTTTTTTTTGACCAGTGGTTCTACCGTTGCAATTGAAATT
>CALRRX020000416.1:0-3829 GCA_943370675.1 Reyranella massiliensis 521
CGGGGCCAGTAGTAGTTTCCGGCCCCGTTGTTTTAAAGAACTATTCGGGAAGCTAAGTTTTTGAAATAAGGGTTATGGTCAGAAATCAGGTAGTAATTGGTGGTGATTTTCTCGTTTCGTTCCATCAAAATCAACGATTCTTCATCTACATGAATCACTTTTAGCTCTCTGGTTTTAGTTGGTAGCTCTTTGGTTTTTACATAAATCTCACCATCCTTTTCCAATACCTCAGTAATCCTAAACATGATGGGCTTTCGGTCAATCCCATATTTTGTAGCGAT
Organism: Reyranella massiliensis 521; assembly: GCA_943370675.1. GTDB lineage: Bacteria > Bacteroidota > Bacteroidia > Cytophagales > Cyclobacteriaceae > Algoriphagus. The sequence continues at coordinate 282 of CALRRX020000416.1, forward strand.
TGTTCGCTCCGGAGACCAGGCGTTTCGGTTTAGCCTGTGTGTTTGGTAATGATGGAATGATCGGGTGTTAACCAGTTCTTTTACTTTGCTAGCGTTCACTTTTTTGGTGGAATAGCCGGTGCCATTGAAGGTAGTTTGAGTAGAAGATCCGGCTTGATTTTCGCCGCCGAATTGGTTGCCCCGCTGGTAGACATCCCCTATGAAAACTACATTAGCTCCAATCATGGCAGCTTCAGCTTTCAATTTATCCAAGGCTCTATTTTTTACTTCATTGATGCTGGAAAGTGTCGTCACTCCCGTGGCTTTGCTAAACAATTCACCTGTTGGCTCTAGTCCTGCGATGTCCTCTGGATTGTAAGTGATGAATACCTTTTCAAAATCATCCAAGCCGTTGACTTCTTTGATCGGACTTTCGAAAACTTCTTCTCGACCTGATGAAAAAACAATTTTGGTGACTTGGTGCCTGCTGATGGTGTAGACCGTTTCCTCATTTGGATAAGAGTACTTGATGCTGCTTAGCCCGACTTCTTTGATGGAGACTTCTTTTTGTCCATCCAAGAGGAAAAGTAAATCGGGTTGTTTTTGTCCAAAAGCACTTGAAAAACTGGCCAAAATGGCGAAGGAGAGGATTGATTTTTTAATCATACTTATAATGGTTTGCTATTAATGGACGGGAGAATTGGCTTTGGGTTCCATGTTCCCCCCATTTTTTCCATAAAAAAAGCCCTTCAAGTGATGAAGGGCTCTTTCAAAGTATGTTTCAAAAAAGATTAATCTTCTTTTTTTGCCATTCGGCCTCTTTCGTTTTCATCCAAATAGATTTTTCTCATTCGGATTGACTTTGGAGTGATTTCGAGGTACTCGTCTTTCTGGATGTATTCCATGGATTCTTCCAAAGAAAAGCGCTTAGGAGGAGCGATACGGACGTTGTCATCAGACCCTGAAGCACGCATGTTGGTCAATTTCTTGCCCTTCTGCACATTGACTACGATGTCGTTGTCTCTGGAATGCTCTCCGATTACCTGTCCGGTGTACAAATCATCACCTGGTTCGATAAAGAATACTCCCCGATCTTGAAGCTTGTCAATGGCGTAGGCCGTACATTGACCACCTTCCATAGAGATCAACGAACCGTTGATTCTTCCAGGGATTGTACCTTTAAATGGTTCGTAGGCTGTGAATCGGTGATTCATGATGGCCTCACCTTGGGTGGCAGTAAGCACGTTGTTTCTCAATCCGATCAAGCCTCTGGAAGGAATCTTAAACTCAAGATGTTGCAGATCTCCTTTTGGCTCCATGATCAACAATTCACCTTTACGCTGAGTAGCCAATTCGATTACTTTTCCGGCAGTTTCCTGAGGTACATCTACTACCAAGGTTTCGATTGGTTCACACTTTTGTCCATCGATTTCCTTGAAAATAACCTGAGGCTGACCTACTTGAAGTTCATATCCTTCTCTTCTCATCGTCTCGATCAAGACTGACAAGTGGAGAATTCCTCGACCATACACCAAAAACTTGTCTTCTGAATCTGTAGATTCTACTCTCAAGGCAAGGTTTTTTTCCGTCTCTTTCATCAATCGATCTCTCAGGTGACGGGAAGTCACAAACTTTCCTTCTTTACCGAAGAAAGGAGAGTTATTGATTGTGAAGAGCATGTTCATCGTAGGCTCGTCGATAGAAATACGCTTCAGTGGCTCTGGGTTTTCTACGTCAGCGATGGTGTCACCAATTTCGAAGTCTTCAATACCGGTCACTGCGCAAATATCACCCGCCGTTACGGTCTGCACTTTATTTTTTCCAAGACCTTCAAACGTATGAAGTTCTTTTACTCTCATTTTTTTGATCGATCCGTCAGCTTTGCAAAGTGCAATCTGCTGGTTTTCAGAGATAGTTCCTCTTGCTACACGTCCGATCGCGATACGACCCACAAAGTTGGAGTAGTCCAAAGAGGTAATCTGCATTTGAAGGTTGCCTTCTGAAATTTTTGGAGCAGGGATGTGATCCAAAATCGCATCTAAAAGTGGAAGAATGGAGTCGGTTGGATTTTTCCAGTCTGGACCCATCCAGTTTTGCTTAGCCGAACCGTAAAGCGTCTGGAATTCCAATTGCTCTTCGGTTGCGTCTAGGTTAAACATCAGTTCAAAAACTGATTCATGTACTTCGTCAGGACGACAGTTTTCTTTGTCTACCTTGTTAACTACAACGATTGGAGTAAGACCCAACGCAAGGGCTTTTCCCAATACAAATCGAGTCTGAGGCATAGGACCTTCGAAAGCATCCACCAAAAGGATTACCCCATCGGCCATTTTCAAAACTCGCTCCACTTCTCCGCCAAAGTCGGCGTGACCTGGAGTGTCAATGATGTTGATTTTGTGGTCTTTGTAACGTACGGATACGTTTTTGGAAAGAATAGTGATACCGCGTTCACGTTCCAGGTCGTTGTTGTCGAGAATCAGGTCGTCGAATTGCTGATTTTCTCTGAAGATTTTTGAAGCGTGGATGATTTTATCCACCAAAGTTGTTTTACCGTGGTCAACGTGTGCGATGATCGCGATATTCCGAATATTCTGCATGGTTTGCCTTATTGAGGGTGCAAAAGTAAGAATAATATTTCGGAGTAAAGTTATCGGCCTGTGAAGTTTCTGAATTTGCAAAAGTCCAGTCACTAGGTAGTTACATTTCTTCGGGTTTGATAGACTGAAGAAAAAAACACTATTTCAAGTCTGAAATCACCAAGCCATGTTCAAACTTATTCTCCGCGCTTCTCCTTTGGTTTTTATGAGTTGGATTTTGGTTTGGTGGTTAAAGGGATTAGAGGATTCAGGCTGGATATTGGTTGCGTTTTGGCTGTTTCTTGGCTTGGGCTTTCGAGCAAAGGATGAATTAAAGCCGTTTAGCTTTCCGGTGGCAATTTTAGGCGTGGTGGCTTTAGCCATGTTTTTTCCGGGGTATTTTCAAGAAATCAATGGATTCAAGCTGACCGGGCTTATCAATCCGCTAATCCAACTGATCATGTTTGGAATGGGGGCGACGCTAAGTTGGAAGGACTTTGCGGCTGTGGCCAAAAGTCCCAAATCCGTGGCCATTGGAGTTTTCTCTCAATTTTTGATCATGCCATTGGTTGGATTCGGCTTGGCAAAGGTCAGTGGGCTGGCACCTGAGGTCGCAGCAGGGATTATTTTGGTAGGATGTGCTCCCGGAGGTACCGCTTCCAATGTGATGGCTTTTTTGGCTAAAGCCAATGTGGCACTTTCAGTGACCTTGACTACGATTTCCACACTTCTTGCACCCTTTATGATGCCTGTGTTGATGAAGGTTTTGGCAGGCCAGTTTATAGAGATCGACTTGCTGAAAATGATGTGGGATATTTTCAAAATCATTCTTCTGCCCGTGGGAGCTGGTTTGGTGATCAATCAGCTGCTCAGGGGGAAGTCTAATCTGATCGAAAAGCTTCTTCCGCTTGTATCCATGCTGGGAATTGCACTTATCATCCTGGTGATCATGGCTGCCGGTCGTGACTCCTTGCTGGAAATAGGTCCCATTTT
>CALRRX020000417.1:0-3824 GCA_943370675.1 Reyranella massiliensis 521
CTTGATCTCGCAAGCAAACTGGGTCTTGAAAAGTGAAGCGTCGAAACGAGTAATAGGCGCAGCGCCACTCACACCATTAGCTAATCCTTTCCAGAATTCGTCTTTGGTGTTTCCTATTGGTGTGAGGGCACCTAAACCCGTTACAACAACTCTTTTTAAATTCATAAAATGAATTTAGATAGTTTTATTTTACGTTAGCCTCCAAGTAGGTAATGGCTTGGCCTACAGTACCAATTTGCTCAGCTTGATCGTCTGGGATAGAGATATTGAATTCTTTTTCGAATTCCATGATCAATTCCACAGTATCCAGAGAGTCGGCACCAAGATCATTGGTGAAGCTTGCTTCCATAGTCACTTCAGACTCTTCTACGCCAAGTTTGTCTACAATGATGGCTTTTACTTTTTGTGCAATTTCAGACATTTTGTGATCAGTTTAGTTAATAACACTCCGCAAAGAAATATATTTAATGCCTAATTGGCAAAGAAAAGGCAGAAGTAAATTTTGTGCGTTTGCTGCTTTCGGCCTCCTTCATTTTAATTTCTAACTTTGCTCTGATCACAATTCTTCCTCTATGAAGAAGGCCAAATTATTCATTGAACCCACCTTTGATTTTGAGCTCTTGGGGCTCGTCTCCCCTGTGAAAGACTATAAAATGGCTTGGCTTATCAACCGTGAAATGGATTTGAATCTGGCAAAAGCAAAAGACTTGGAGCTCGAGTTTATCTCCAATGCCCGAATGGAAATTTCTCAATATTTCCTTTCTTTACCCCACGGTTTTATTCAACTCTTGAAAAATAAAGCGCTTAATTCTTCTCAGCAATTGGCATATTTGATCCCTGAATTGAAAACAATGGACTATTTCCTATTGGTCCAGGACGAAACAGAACAAACCAGTATTCATACATTTGTAGACCACCTTTCAAAAAATCCCCATATTCAAAGCGTGGTACGCATTGATATTTCAAAATTAAAATCAAAAGAAAACCTATTAACTTATTAAGACCCGATGAGCCAATTACCCTTTAAGAAAACAAAAATTCTGGCTACAATAGGCCCTGCTTCCAACAATTATGAAATGATTAAGAGTCTTGCATTGGCAGGTGCCAATGTATTCCGACTGAATTTTTCGCATGGAAGTCACGAGGTGCATCAAGAAGTAATCAAAATCATCCGTCAGGTAAATAAAGAAATGAACTGCAACCTTGGAATCCTGCAAGATTTGCAAGGACCAAAAATCCGGGTTGGGGAAGTAGAAAACAACGGCGTTGAAATCAAGCCAGGTGATAAAATCACCATCACCAATGATCCAGTTGTGGGTACTTCCAGCCTTGTAAGCACAGTTTATAAAAACTTGCCACAGGACGTTCAGTCAGGCGAGCACATCCTGATCGACGATGGAAATCTCGAAGTGGTAGTCAATGATACCGATGGCAAAAATGTCAACTGTACTGTAATCCACGGAGGTATTCTTAAATCCAGAAAGGGGATCAACCTGCCAAACACTAAGGTTTCTGCACCTTCGCTTACTGAAAAAGACATTGAAGATCTTTCTTTCGGATTAGAGCAGGATGTGGATTGGATTGCACTCTCGTTTGTAAGATCTGCTGAGGATATTCATGATTTGAGAAACCGTATTCAGGCTGCAGGAAAGCACTGTAAGATTGTAGCGAAAATCGAAAAACCAGAAGCTCTTGAAAACATAGACTCCATCATCGAAGCGACCGATGCCATCATGGTGGCTAGAGGTGACTTGGGCGTGGAAGTGCCTATGGAGATTGTACCTCTTTGGCAAAAGAAAATGGTGGAGAAATGTAAAGTAGCCTGTAAGCCAGTCATCATTGCTACTCAGATGATGGAAAGCATGATACAAAATCCAAGACCTACCCGTGCTGAAACCAACGATGTGGCTACCGCAGTATTGGATGGAGCTGATGCAGTGATGCTTTCTGCTGAAACAGCTTCAGGGAAATATCCTGTAAATGCAGTCAAGGCGATGACCAGCATCATTACTTACTTGGAGGAGAATGCAGATATTTATCACAATCTCTACAAGATTGACGAGGATAATGATACCTTCCTGAGCAACAACCTTATTTTGATGGCTTCCAGACTTTCCAGAAACGTGAAAGCAAAGGCTATCGTGGGCATCACCACCTCAGGATTTACAGGTTTTAGATTGGCTTCTCATAGACCGTCTGCCAGTATTTTTGTCTTCACGCGAAATCAAAAGCTACTTACCCAAATGTCCCTTGTGTGGGGAGTTAGGGCTTATTATTATGAAAGCCAAGTGTCAACCGATGCTACATTTGAAGACATCGAAAACACGCTAAAAAGTGATGGACATGTAGTATCAGGGGATGTGATCATCAATACGGCCAGTATGCCGCTTAAGCAAAAAGGTAAAACCAATATGCTGAAAGTGCATGTCGTAGATTAATATTTTTGCACTTTCATTACAGTTTAAAGGATGAATCTCACGGTTCATCCTTTTTTTATGACAGTTCAGCAAGTCCCAAAAATCTAAGCTGATTAATCTTAGTTAAAACGATATACTAATCCGATTTAACTATGACAAAACTGTTCAAATTCCTTCTAATGGGATCGCTCTTTTTCACGATCCTTTCTTGTAGTGATGATTATCAAGGTCCGATTCCATTTCCTACTCTGATGCAGGCAGCTGAAGAAGCTGGTTTGACTACGTTGACTACTGCTGTTAGAGCTATCCCTGGGTTGGAAGCTGCCCTTCAGGATCAAGACGGTATTACTGTTTTTGCACCTACCAATGAAGCTTTCACAAATGCCTTGACACAGTTTAAAGCTAGAGACTTAAACGACCTCGTTGTGAAACTTGGAGGTGCTCAAAACCTTCAGACTGTACTTGGATTTCACGTAGTTCCTGCTGTTGCATTTTCGAGAAATCTTAATGAGACTAACTTTTTCACAACGCTCGCCGGTCAGCAATTAAAAGTATCCTCCACTCCCGGTTTGGTGACTGTTACTGATGCTGCAGGTAATGTTGCTCGGGTGATCCAGGCAGATGTTCAAATCGAAAATGGTGTCGTGCACGTCATTGATAGGGTTTTGATTCCATCAATTCAGCTTCCAAAGCCAACTCTGGTAGAGGCGGCCACTAATCTAGGTCTAACTACCTTATTGACGGCGGTGACTGCTGTGCCCGGTCTGCCAAACGCACTTCTATCTGCTCCAAACATTACTGTTTTTGCACCTTCCAACGAAGCCTTTGCGGCTGCATTGACCGTGTTCAAAGCCAAAGATCTCAATGAACTTGTGATTAAAATCGGCGGAGCGGCCAACCTTCAGAAAGTCCTTGGTTTCCATGTCGTTCCAGCCAGAGCACTTTCTTCATCGCTTTCTGCTTCTACTACCTTCCAAACTTTATCAGGTCAAAGTATTACCGTTGAGAAATCAGGAAATACAGTTTCGGTAAGAGATCAATTGGGTAGAGTATCTCAAGTGGTGGCTGCAGATATCGAAATCGCCAATGGTGTAGTGCATGTTATCAATCAGGTGCTGTTGCCAAATCTTGGTTTACCTACAGTCGTTCAAGCAGCTCAATCAGCTGGTCTTACTACCCTTCTTGATGCAGTGACTGCTGCAGGATTGGGAAGTACTTTACTCAATACTCCTCAAATGACCGTATTTGCGCCAACAAATGCTGCATTTACTTCTGCTTTGCAGGCGTTTGGTGCTGCTAACCTAAATCAATTGGTGGCTAAAATTGGTGGGGTTCAAAATCTACAAAGAGTCTTAGGTTTTCACGTAGTACCTGCTGCTGCCTTCTCTTTCGAATTGGGTGCTACCA
>CALRRX020000418.1:0-3816 GCA_943370675.1 Reyranella massiliensis 521
CCTCATTAAGGGCGCTTTCAAAGCCCAAATAACGATCCCTGCAAACTCCCAAAGTCAGAGGTCCCCCCAAGTAGGCGATCTTTTTCTTGCCTCGTTGGATCAGATGTTGAGTGATTTTTTTGGCTCCCAGAAAATCGTCTGTTACTACCTTGGAAACTTCAAGCTCTTCGCAAGCACGCTCAAAAAGTACGACGGGGATTTCCCTCTTGAGGACATTTCGGATGTGTTCGAAATCTTGCGTTTCTTTTGAAAAAGCGATTAAAATCCCGTCTACTCGGCTATTTGCCAGAGTTTCCACGATCTCAATCTCCTTTTGGAAAGATTCCGTTGACTGGAAAATCATAACCTTGTAGTCATCCTTGTAGGCCATGTTTTCTATACCGGAGATTGCATTTGCCCAAAATTGCCGATTGATTGTAGGAACAACCACTCCCAAAATTTTAGATTTTCGGTTGATCAGTCCCCTTGCCAGCAGGTTGGGATGATAGTCCATTTCCTTAGCCAATTGGAGCACTGCTTTTTTTGTTTCAGCGCTGATTTCCTTCGAATCTCTCAATGCTCTTGAAACCGTAGCAACAGAGATATTCAGGCTTTTGGCGATGTCCTTTATGGTAATGGGCTTTTTCAATTTGGGACTGATTTTGACAAGAGCACTAGATTATAATCGAATAAGATAGCCTAAGATAGTCTGTCTTTGTTTTATTCTTATTACCCAAAATTCTTCCTGCCAAAGTCTTGTTGAAAAACTCAAAATCTAATTTCCATTTCTTTAACAAATCGTAATTCGAATTATTAAAAAATCAATTGTAAACGTTATCGATAACGTTTACGATATAAAAATGATTTTTTTATTGAAAAGACAATTTTTTATTCTTCAGTTTCCGCCTACCTTTTTTCTTTCTTTTCCTCCTTCATGTAAATCCATGCAGCCTCTCGATTACATTACCATCTTGATTTTCTCCTTGATCATCCTGATTGCAGGACTCTCTTTTGCCAATAAAGGAACTAATATGAAGTCCTTCTTTGCGGCAGGTGGTGCAGTGCCTTGGTCTATGAATGGACTCTCTCTGTTTATGAGTTTTTTCTCCGCTGGCACTTTTGTGGTTTGGGGTTCCATTGCGTACACCTATGGTTTGGTGGCCATTACCATTCAGATGTCTATGTGCATCGGTGGATTTGTGGTAGGTTACTTTATCGCACCGCGATGGTGGAAATCTAAAGCCCTGACGGTGGCAGAGTACCTTACCAATCGATTTGGGAAAAAAATCCAGCAGTATTACACCTACCTGTTTCTCTTTCTCTCCTTGGGCTATACCGGAGCATTTCTCTATCCGGTTGCCAAAATTGTCAATGTCACCACTGGCTTTGATATCAATTCAGCCATTTTGCTTCTTGGAGGCCTGATTATGGTGTATACAGCCGTAGGGGGATTGTGGGCTGTAGTGGTCACGGATGTCTTACAGTTTGTGATCCTTACGGCAGCGGTACTGCTGGTGATTCCGCTTTCCTTGGATGAAGTCAAAGGAATTTCCGAGTTTGTGAATCAGGCTCCAGACACGTTTTTCAACCTGTTCAATGGGCAATATACTCCAGTTTTCATAGTCGCTTTTACCATTTACAATATGGTGTTTATCGGTGGTAATTGGGCCTATGTGCAGCGCTACACTTCGGTCAAGGATGCCAAGTCATCCCGCAAAGTGGGCTACCTCTTTGGAGCATTGTACCTCGTGAGTCCGGTCATCTGGATGCTGCCCCCGATGATCTATCGGGTGCTTAATCCTGGCTTGGAGGGGTTGGAAGCTGAGGGTGCTTACCTGATGATCTGCAAGCAAGTGCTGCCTGTGGGGGTCTTGGGCCTGATGATTGGAGGGATGATTTTCGCCACAGCAAGCTCTGTTAATACTTCGCTCAATCTCGCAGCGGCGGTATTGACCAATGATATCTTTAAGCCACTAAGGCCGGACTCTTCGGACAAAACACTCATGACTGTGGCACGCGTCACTACTGTGCTTTTCGGAATTGGTACGATCGGAGTGGCCTTTTTAGTCCCTTTGGCTGGAGGTATCGTGGAGGTAGTGCTCAGTATAGCAGCAGTGACAGGTGGTGCACTTTATGGGCCTGCCATTTGGTCGCTTTTCTCCAAAAAGCAAAATGGCAAAACCATCTTTGGAGTCACGCTAATCAGTTTATCGATCAATTTGTTCTTCAAGTTTTTGACTCCGGCTGTATTTCAATTTTCCTTGAATCGAACCGAAGAATTGCTCTTAGGAGTCGGGGTTCCTTTGCTGCTCTTGGTATTGGTTGAAGTTTTTGGAAAAGTCCAATTATCACCTCAGGAAGCTGAAATACTGCAACCTACCGAAGCAGAGATCAAAGAGGAGAGTGCTCAAAATGATTTTGGGATAAAAGTACTTGCGATTTCCTTGGTGGCGGTAGGGATTTTATTCGGGTTGTTGGCACTGTGGGCAATAGAAGCAGCCCTCTACCTACTCATTCTTGCTGTGTTGATCACCGGATTTGGTGGATATCTGGTTTGGAATGTGGGGAAAAGGAACGTTAAAAATCTAGCTAAAAACTTTTAAATCGCTCTATAGGGGCAATGGTAGTATGATCAAAGAAGCATTTTCAACGGAAAATAGAAGTTTAAAAAAAGTAATCCTTGAGGCGGATTTAGTGATTGCCGGAGGTGGATTGTCCGGGACCTGCTGTGCAATTACGGCAGCCAGGCAAGGACTCAACGTGACCTTGATACAGGATAGACCTGTGCTCGGAGGCAATGCCTCCTCGGAGGTAAGGCTGTGGATTTTGGGTGCGACCTCACATATGGGTAACAACAACCGCTGGGCCAGAGAGGGGGGAGTAATGGATGAGATTTTGGTCGAAAATCTCTACCGAAATCCCGAAGGTAATCCCTTAATCCTAGATACCATCTTACTCGAATTGGTCACCAAAGAACCCAATATCTGCTTGCTCCTCAACACAGCGGTGCATGATCTGAAGAAAAGCAAAGAAGACCAAATTGAGTCAATCAGGGCTTTTTGCTCCCAGAATTCCACAGAATATGAGGTTTCCGGGAAATTTTTTGTGGATGCCACGGGGGACGGAATCGTTGGATTTCTGGCAGGGGCGGCCTTCCGAATGGGAGCCGAAACTAAGGAGGAGTTTGACGAGGCCTTTGCACCGGATCAGAGCTATGGACAGCTGCTGGGACACTCGATTTATTTCTACAGCAAAGACACCGGCAAGCCTGTGCGATTTGTTCCTCCAGCCTATGCAGATATTGACATAACCCAGCTGCCACGGTTCAAAAGCTTCAATTTGAAAGAATTTGGTTGTCGCCTCTGGTGGGTGGAATACGGGGGCAGGCGGGACACCATCCATGAATCCGAAGAGATCAAGTGGGAATTGTGGAAAGTGATTTATAGCATCTGGAACCACATCAAAAACTCCGGACAATATCCTGACTCAGAAAATCTGACCTTGGAATGGGTGGGTACGATCCCTGGCAAACGCGAAAGTCGCCGCTTTGAAGGGGATTACATGCTTTCGCAAAAAGACGTCATCGAGCAGCGGACCCATTCAGATGCGGTGTCCTTTGGGGGCTGGGCATTGGACCTTCATCCAGCGGATGGGGTCTTTGGAGATAAGCCCGGCTGCACGCAATGGCACAGCAAGGGAGTCTATCAGATTCCTTACCGTACGATGTACTCGAAAAACATTAAAAACCTATTCCTAGGTGGTCGGCTTATCAGCGCGACCCACGTGGCTTTTGGTTCCTCGAGGGTGATGGCTACCTGTGGTCACAATGGACAGGCA
>CALRRX020000419.1:0-3813 GCA_943370675.1 Reyranella massiliensis 521
ATTGAGTGGTGTTTTACCCCTTTGCCATCAAGTTATTCCTCTCGCTTTTTGATTGCAAAAGGTCAAAAAATCCAAAGATCAGACGAATCCATTCAGGTAAGACGAGATAGTTTGGAAGATGCTCTAGGTCGAGAGTATGGGTACATGCAAAGCATTCTTGCCAATTACCACGACCTGATTGCGATTTTTGACAAAGAGGGAAACTACCTCTATGTCAGTAACTCGGTTGAAAAGAATGTGGGAATTCCAGCGTCGGATCTTTTGGGAAGAAATTACAAAGAATTTGTAGCAGCTGGGATTTTTGAAATAGTCAAAGGAAGCTTTGAAGAGATTTTAAATTCGAAGGAAGAAGTGGCTTTGGATTTTTGGATCAACCTTTCCACCGGTAGAAGGATCTATCTGGAGAGTTTTGCCAGAAATCTTCTTGATCATCCCCAGATAAAGGGGATTCTATTTAGTTCGAGAGATATCACCGACTTCATACTCACTGAGCAGTCGCTTCAGCGAAGGTATGAGATCGAAAATCAAATCAACCTCATTTCTGCTCAGTTGATCAATGGTCGCTGGTCCAACTTGGAGGACGAGTTTGACAAAGCTTTAGTCCAGTTTGGGGAGATGCTAAGGGCGGAGGAATCCAAAATCCTGATTATCAATAGGGACACTCGAGAGCTCGAGGTTTTGAATCAGTGGTTAAAATCAGGAGATCAGTCCACTGTTGCAAGTCCGAGGTATTTTGCTTTGATCAATTCGGTAAAGAATGAGTTAGAAAACGGAAAAGTCATCCTGAGAGACTTAAAGGTCAAAGTAAAATTGAGCAGGGAAGAGGTGGAGCGTAAAATGCTTATGGTTCCGCTTATTTCCGGTCAAAGGCTACTTGGTATCATTCAATTTGAATTCAATCAGGGAGTATTCTTCTTTGGGGAAAAGGAAATCCAGGTTTTCAAGCAATTGGGGGATATTTTGGCGGGTGCCTACCTAGGAAGTCAAATGATGAGGAGGCTGCAGCGGAATGAAAATCTACTGGCTAATACAGAGGTTCTTTCCAACTCTGGTTCTTGGCGATTTGGGGCGCACAACAAGCGATTTCATTTTTCCGGGGGCTTATCCAAACTACTTGGGATGGGTGATAGGCCTATCATCACAGATTTTGCTGTTTTGATCTACAAAATAGACAAAGCATTTAGAAAGGAATTCATCCAAAATCTCAAGCAGGCCTCTGAAAACCTTCAGCGCACTTCTGGGGAATTTACCGTGACTAGTTCGGATGGTAAATCGAAGTACATCAGTTACGAAATCGAAGGAAAGCGAGACTACCTCAGCCAAGGATTAGAGATTTTTGGATTTTGTACTGACATCACCCATAAAAGAGCTGCAGATGGCTATCTGAAGTTACAGTCTCAGATTCTTGCGCAGGTGTCTGACCCGATTGTGGTCACCAATCTCTCACTGGAGGTAATTTACCTCAATGAAGCGGCTATTCAACTCTGCTGTCCAGAGACTGCTCAGTCATTCAGGGGGCAGGTGGAGGATTTGCTGGGGATTGATTGGAGAAAAAATGAAAATCTGAAGCAGATTGCTGAATCGCTCCATCAAAAAGAAAACTGGAAATCTGAGCAATTTATCAAAACGCTTCACACAGCTGTCTCGCCTTTTGAAATCACGCTGCAAGCCATTTTTTCTGAAGGTGATGAAAAAATAGGGTACTCATTTATCCTGCACAGCCTTGCTGAAAAGTACAAATCTGAGCAAGTCGCACGACGGGCAAAACTGATCATTGAAAACAGCCCTGTGGTTCTTTTCCGAGTGGATCCCAGTGATGAATACCGGATTAAATACATCTCTGAAAACATCAACAGATTTGGCTATGATGCCGATCAATTGATGAAAAAGGAGGTTTCTTTTCTAGATCTGGTACATCCTGACGACAAGGAGGTGATCTTGGATTTAGCGAGAATTCAGACTGTCCAAGAAGGGATTAAATCATTCTCTGGTGAATACAGAATCCGAACCACAGAAGGGGAATATGTATGGGTGGAAGACCGTACCTCAGATGTGAAAGATGAAATAGGAAATATCATTTTGCATGAGGGATTATTCCAGGATATCTCCGATCGAAAGCGAATCGATACGATTCAGAAAGAACGCGATAAACAGTACAGAGTACTGGCTTCCAATATTCCGAGGACGAATATTTTTCTCCTCGATTCCAAGCGCAGGTATATTTTGGCGGAAGGTAGCAATTTTGCAGCGTGGGGCTTGAAAAGGGAGGATTTTGAAGGTAAACACCTCAGCGATCTTCAGCTGACTTCTTATCAGCAGGTAAGCGAACTTCTGGATAAGGTCTATTTTGATCGTGAAATCGTAGAGTCTGAATTCAACTTGAAGGGCAGACAATACCATCGAATCATTCGTCCGATTATAGAAAATGATCAGGTACAATACGCTCTTAGTATCATTCGAGACATTCAGGAAGAGCATCAAGCCAAGCAGGATTTGATCAATTCTGAAGAGAAGTACAGAAATTTGGTGGAGGAATCAACCGAAATCATATTCTCCTTGACTGAGACATTCCTGCTGCAATACGTTTCTCCCAATGTGAAGCAATTCCTTGATTACAGTTCTGAGGAGGTGATTGGTAGGAGTATTTTTGAGTTTTTGAATCCTGATGATCTTGATCAGTTTAGGGTAATGTTGGAGGAGAAAAAAGACTTACTGTCCTCCACCCAATTTTTGGAATTCCGACTCAGGCATCGTAATGGTTCATACAAAGTATTCAGCTCAAATGGTAAATTGATCCAGGATAAATCCGGAAATCAACGTTACTACACAGGGATAGCGCGTGATGTATCCAAATTGAAAGAGGCGGAGCAAGAGCTAAGAATAGCAAAAGATAAAGCCGAACAGGCATCTCTGGTAAAGTCACAGTTTCTCTCAGTGATGAGCCACGAGATTCGTACCCCTATGAACGCGGTGATTGGTCTTTCTCATTTTTTAATGGAGGAAAATCCCCGCCCTGACCAATTGGAAAACTTGAAAACCCTTCAATTTTCAGCAGAAAATCTGATGGCGCTGATCAATGATATCTTGGATTACAACAAGATAGATTCAGGAAAGGTGGAATTGGAGCGGATTTCCTTTGATTTGAGAAATGTCGTGCACAGGATCGTCCATTCCCACAGCTTTCAGGCCAATGAAAAGAGTCTCCGACTCAGCTGTGAGATAGATGAGGCCATCCCTGAAAACTTGATAGGAGATCCTTTGCGACTCGGTCAAGTGATCAATAATCTGGTTTCCAATGCCGTCAAGTTTACTGAAAAGGGATTTGTCAGGATTTCTCTTTTGAGAGAAAATGTCAAAAACGGTAAGACTGAAATCAAATTCCGTTTTGAGGATTCGGGAATAGGGATTCCCGATCTAAAGAAAAAAAGCATTTTTGAAGCATTTACCCAGGCTTCGTCTTCCACCACAAGGAAATATGGTGGGACAGGTCTTGGCTTGGCGATCGTCAAGAGGTTGGTTGAGCTCTACGGAGGTGAAATCAAATTGACCGACAGACCAGGCGGTGGTAGTGTTTTTGAATTTTTGATTCCTTTTGAGCATGTTGTCCAGCCAAAAGAGGAAACAGAGAATTCAATTTCTTCTGGCTCTAAGTCATTGGAAAAAGCATCCATTTTAGTTGCAGAGGACAATGTGGTCAATCAGATATTGATCCGTAAATTTTTAACCAAGTGGAATGCCGGCCAGCTCTTTATCGCGGGTGATGGAAAGGAAGCTTTGGAGATTTTTGCGCAGCATTCATTTGATTTGGTTCTT
>CALRRX020000420.1:0-3783 GCA_943370675.1 Reyranella massiliensis 521
TGGCCAAGGAATTTGAAGAATCAACTAATTCGGTGAGGGTAGAGCTTAATCGATTGACAGATGCAGGCTTGCTGTTGGCGGAAGAAGAAGGGAAAACCAAAGTCTATCGAGCCAATCATTTGCACCCTTTTTTTACGGAAATCAAAAACATGGTTTCCAAATTTTTGGGCTTAGATGATCTGATGGAGCGAATCGTGCGTCGGATGGGAGATGTAGAAAGGGCCTACATCATCGGAGATTATGCGATGGGAATCGATTCGGGTACTGTAGAGATGGTGGTCATAGGAAAGAACCTCGATAGTCAGTATTTAGAGTTTATCAAAAATAAGACCTTTGAAAAAGTCAATAGGAAGGTGGAGGTCTCTATTCTGGAGTCCGATCCTAATGATATCGTGGGCATAATGATCTATGGAAAGTAAAGAAAGTAGTTATATAAAGCCATTTTATAAAATAGTGGCGCGTTTTGCCAGTGAGTGTTTTAATTATGCCAAACACAGAGAGAGTGTTCTGTCTGTTTTAATGGACTTCCCTGCATATTTTAGATACAACAGAAAAATGAAAATGGCCATTGAAGCGCAACTTCCTTGGATTACTCACAGAGCGTTACATCGTTTGAAGGAAATAATTCGACCGGAGATGAGCGTGCTAGAATATGGGAGTGGTGGGAGTACTTTATTTTTGGCTGACAGGGTAAAAAAGCTTGTCAGCATTGAACATGACCAATCATGGGCTGAATATGTTTCTATAAATATTCAGAATGATTCAAATAAAAAATTGTATTATATTCCGCCTGATGAAAATAGTAGCGAAGAGGAGTTTAGAAGCAATTACGGCATGAGCTATGCTGGAAACTATTTCAAGACCTATACTCTTAAGGTCCTAGAATTATCGGACGAAAGTTTGGATTTGCTGATAATTGACGGTAGGGCTAGGCCAGCATGTTTAAAGTATGCACATAGTAAAGTTAAACATGGAGGTTATATCCTGTTCGATAATTCTGACCGATTAGAATATCAGGATTCAATTTCATCTTACCTAGGTGATTGGAAAAGAGAAGATTACAAGGGAGTAACTGTTTACGATGCGTTTTTTAATTCCACAAGTATTTTCCAAAAGCCTCTCATAGCTAATTAATTAAAATTAAATTTTAAAGAATTGTATTTCGAACCGGGCCTAGTATCTATTTTAATTCCTAATTACAATAAAGCGGAGTTTATACCTGCGACTCTTGATTCTATTCTTTCTCAGGAATATACAAATTGGGAGTGTATCATAGTAGATGATCATTCTACAGATGAATCCCTTGGGATTTTAAAAGAATATCAAAAGAAAGATAGCCGATTTAGAGTAGTCAAGAGGCCAAATGAAATTTTAAAAGGAGCTAATTTTTGTAGAAATCATGCATTTTCTCTTTGCAAAGGAGAGTTTATTCAGTGGTTTGACAGCGACGATATCATGTATCCGTGGTTTTTGAAAAGTAAAGTTGAATATCTTCAAAATCACCCCAAAATGCCCTTTGTCATAGCCAAAGCTGATTTGAAGTTTGATGATGATTTTGAAGGAAATCGAAAATTCGCGCAAAATTTATCCAGTGAAAATCCAATTGATGATTACCTCAAATTCCGATTGATTTTTCTAACAGGAGGACCCTTGCTGAGAAGGAACATTCTCAAAGAATCGGGTTTGTTTAATTTAAGATTAAATCGACACCAAGAATGGGAGCTTTATTTTAGGGTTGTTTTAAATTACTCCAATTGGGGAATTTTAGAGGAGCCATCTTTCAAATATTTTTTTCACAGTAATTCCATTACATCTAATTTTCAAGAGAAAAGTAAGGTGGTAGACTCGGAATTGGTTCTTTTTCAAGAAGTTTTAAATCTTCCTGAGGAGAAATTTAAAAACCAAATTTCTAAATCAACTCGAATCCGCCTTGCATTAAAGTATTGGATGGTAGCTACGAAGTATCTGAAAGCTAAGTACTCATTTCAGTTTTTTAGAATGTTATTTATGGAGTTTTCAAGAGCCTGAATTTCCTTTTGTCCATTTTATAGAAGCACAATTACACACGTTCTATGTTAATTTTTAGCTCTGCAGCCATTCAACGTTGGCGCAATAGGGCGTTTGAGTTCAGACAAGCGGTATTGGGATATCCCAAACTCAAAAAAATGTTTGAACACTGCAACGGTTATCCCCTGGATTTGGAAAATCCATTGACACATAATGCCAGGATCAACCGGAAAAAAGTCAAAGACAGAAATCCTCTTTTGACGCTGACTTCAGACAAAGTCAAAGTCAGGGAATATGTGAAAAGTTGCCTTGGAGAAAAGGAAGCAGACGAAATATTGATTCCTTTATACTTTGTCAGCAACACCGGAAGAGATATTCCTCATCAAAACTGGGATTTTGAATTTTTCATGAAAGCCAACCACTTTTCAGGAGGCAACATGCTGGTTCAACCTGGTGCTGATCCTAAACTCATCCAACAAACCTGTCTAAATTGGCTCTCTACCAGTTATGGTCAGGGGATGCATGAATGGGCTTATAGAGACATTCCAAGAAGGATTGTATGTGAAAAAGTACTCCGAACCGAAGATGGACAAATTCCGGCCGATGTGAAGTATTATTGCTTTCATGGGATTCCAAAAATGTTGATGATACTCTCAGACAGGTTTGAAGACCAAAAAAGAGTTTTTGTGGATGAAAATCTTAACCTTTTGGAAGGAGCTCAGATGATTGGGAAACCTTTCCTTTGGCCATTGCCTCCATTGCCAAACCATCAGCGAATGATGGATATAGCAGCCAAGCTTTCCAAGCCATTTACGTATTGCAGAGTGGATTTTTATTCAATAGGCGAAAAAGTCTATTTCGGCGAACTTACCCATTACACCAGCTCAGGATACGAACCATTCAGTGATTATGATCTCGATCTTGCTTTCGGGGAGCTATGGAAAAAGGAAAACAGCCATCGATCAGTTCTCGAAATTTTGGCAACTATCAAATCCAATAAAACAGAAATCTTTCATTAGAATTGAAGTAAGTGAAATCAATTTTCATCTCTTTGGTTTTAGCAATCTCTAACTAGTGCCATGAGTCAAACCTCACCCAATCCCAAGCTTATCAAAGTAATCGAACCATCTTCCGGATGGAAAATGGTGGATTTCAAGGAGCTTTGGAGGTACAAGGACCTGCTCTATTTTCTCACACTAAGGGGAATCAAAGCTAGATATGCACAATCCGTTTTGGGTGTAGCTTGGGCAATTATCCAGCCTTTGTTTACCACTTTGGTATTCACGTTGGTTTTTGGAGGCTTGGCAAAAGTAGATTCTGACGGGATGCCCTACGTATTGTTTTCCTATTTGGCACTTTGGCCCTGGAATTACTTTTCGGGCACACTTACCGAGTCAGCCAATTCACTGATCCAAAATGCCAACATGATCACCAAGGTATATTTTCCCAGAATGGTGCTCCCACTTTCCGCCATACTTTCTAAGCTCTTGGATTTTACTATAGCATTTGTGGTGGTCATTGGAATGTTGATTTATTTCAAACAAGTGCCTGGTTGGGGAATAGTGGTCTTGCCACTGCTGACGATTCAACTATTGATGTGCTCCTTAGGGATTGGGATGTTTCTATCGGCTTTGGCCGTGAAATACCGAGATGTGAAGCACGCCTTGACTTTTGTAGTCCAGCTCTTGCTCTATGCTGCGCCCGTGGTCTACAGTACTTCGGCTGTACCTGAAAAATACCTCAGCTTTTACATTCTCAATCCAATGGTCGGTGTGA
>CALRRX020000421.1:0-3767 GCA_943370675.1 Reyranella massiliensis 521
TTCGCCACCTTGGTTTCTCAGGTTGACGAGAAGCCTTGGGCAACTCACTTGCCTTTTGTTTTGGACAAAAATCAAAACGATGAGCCCGTCCTTCACGGGCATTTGGCCAAAGCCAATCATCCTCAATGGAAATCGATCAAGGAAAACGAGGAAGTCTTGGTGATTTTCCAAGGGCCACACGCTTACATCTCCTCCTCATGGTACAATCATGAGAATGTCCCGACTTGGAATTATTTGGCGGTACATGTGTATGGAAAAATCAGAATCATCGAAGGCAAGGAACTTATGCACCACCTCAAAACCCTAGTGGATGTCTATGAACATGATCGTCCCAATCGGGTGAGGGTAGAAACTATGAGCGAAGCCTATGTCGAGGGGCAGATCAGGGCTTTGGTGGGGATTGAGGTTAGCATCACAGAGGTGCAAGCCAGTGCCAAGCTTTCTCAAAATCGCGACGAGGTCAACTACCAAAACATCATACAGAAACTGCAAGAAAGCGACTTTCCGATGGATAAAGAGGTGGCCAAGGAAATGCGAAAAAGGAGACCTTAACTTGTTTAGTAAAAAAATGCCAGGTTTTGAAAACCTACCCTGTTTCAAAAGAAAGGCAACACAAAAAAAAGAGCCCCTTTAGGGGCTCTTGGCGTGTTAAGTTTAATTCATCAAGCTTAGAAACCGGATACGTTTAGTCTGCCACCTGTTAGAACTCTACCAGTAAGAGAAGTAGTCGGAGTAGCAGAGTTCAAAATTGCAGATTTGATAGTAGCAGCACTCGCTCCAGGATTCAATGACGCATAAAGAGCAACTGCACCAGTTACATGTGGCGTCGCCATAGAGGTACCGTTGTAGCTGGCGTATCCAGATCCTAGAGTGGCGTTTTTACCTTTACCTACTGCAACAGGAACAGTCGACCAGATGCCAGAACCAGGAGCCCCAATATCTACTGAAGTTGGCCCAAACTGGGAAAAACTTGACAAACTACCAGTGCTTGTAATTGAAGCAACAGCTATAATATTTGAATTTGAATAAGAAGCTGGATAAGATGGGGTAATATCATTATTTTGACCTGCTGTATTTCCAGCAGCAGCAACGAATAAAATACCTGCTTGATTAGCTCTTTCAATAGCATCCATTAAGCCCTGAGAGAAACCTCCTCCACCCCAAGAATTATTGGTAGCCACAACATTTACACCTCTATTTTTTAAACCTGTAAAGTAATCTACAGCTTTGATAGCATTAGCTGTCGTTCCACCTGTGCTTCCAAGGAATTTAGCTCCAAGCATTTTCACATTCCATACAACGCCTGCTACTCCGATACTATTATTGCCTACGCCACCGATCGTTCCTGCTACGTGTGTACCGTGATCATCTCCAGTTCCATCAAACACTGAATTATTATTGCCTGCAAAATCCCAACCGTAGACATCGTCAATAAGACCATTGCCATCATCATCTCTGCCATTTCCAGCAGTTTCACCTGGATTAACACCAGCATTGGCAATTAAATCTTCATGGTTGAACATGTAACCTTCATCTATTATACCGATATACACAGTAGAAGATCCAAGCTTATTCACAGCCCAAGCTTCATTAGCTCTAGAGCCGAATTGATTTCCATTGGCAGACATTCCCCAAAGCTGACCACTCGTGAAATACGTATCATTCGAAGTAGCATAGTGCTGATAGATCCAGTTTGGCTCGGCATACTCGATCTCCGGCATATTGCGAAGACGTTCGATTGCCTCCATTGTTCCGAGGTTACTTTGCACAAGCAGTAGGTCTCCGGATTCCTCACCTTTACGAGCGTTGGCAAGCTCCATCGCACCTGTTTTGATCTCCTCTACTACACTTGCTTGGATCATGTCAAGGATATCTTGAGATAGTCTAGAACCTGCAATAGTAGTCTTGTATTTGATCAATAATTGACCAGGTACAAACTCCTGCTGGGCTACTCGCTCCACGGCATCAGAAACAGCCATTTCATTTTCGATCACATCGGTACATGAGGCTGCCACTCCTAGCAAAGCTGAAAAAGACAGCACAGAATAAAGTTTTCTCATAAGGTATATAAGGTTGTTAAATTTTAGGTAAGGTAGAATTTACCCACATTATTACCAAAACCTGATTTTAAATAACCAAATATTTTTTTTAGAACATTTTTTAATGCTTTTAATGAATTAAAAATTACTTTTCATTTAAAATTGGCCTAATTTTTTAATCAAATATTCAGCCTGTTGTCACCTATTTTTTATCTTGGTCTACTAGTTTACCAATAGTTTTTTAAAGGGAAGACCGCCTATTTTTTACTTTTCCAGAAGTCTATACATCAAAAATTTGAATTCAAATTCGACCTATTATAAGGGATCTTACCTCTACCTTCTACTAGTTGAGCAGAAAACTATCCCATCCGCTAGAAGTAGGAAAATCTATATTTTAGGCTTCGCCAAACTGTGTTATTCCATAACTTAGCCTCATTATCTACCCCATACTTCCGTTTGAAAAAATTGCCTATCCCAAACCTGACATTTTTATACATTTGATTATGAAGCACCTTTTCCTTGTTCTCTTCGCAATCCTAGTTTCTGTAGGTAGCAGCAACTCCCAAGAGATCAAAATCCTGACATACAACATCTTTCATGGGGAAAACCCTTCCAAACCAGGAACTCCCAATTTTCAGCAAATCAGTGATCTTTTTGTCCTTTTGCAACCTGAGGTTATTGCACTTCAGGAAGTGGATTCGTTAACTGGAAGACACTTGTCACTCTATCCTGATTCGGTAGATATGATCAAAAGATTGGTCAGAGACACCGGATATAGAGGCTATTTTGGTAAGGCTATGAACTATGATGGGGGCGGTTATGGAGAAGGCCTTTTGGTAAAAAAAGGCTCAAAATACCATACCCTAAACCTACCCAATCCTGCCGGAGGGGAACCTAGGTCTATGGCTTGGGTCAAAGCAGAATTGAAGACTTTGGAGGAAATTTACTTTGGCGGCACCCACCTTTGCCATGAATTTGTTGAAAATCGCCAAGCCCAACTTGATTCTATCATTTCCTATGCAGAGACACTGGATAAGCCGGTGATTTGGGCGGGTGATTTGAATTTTGAGGCAGACTCTGAAGAATACCGCAGTATCCCTTCACACTGGAAAGAAGCAGGAGCAGAAGCCGGAAACCTGCAAAATACCTACGGCAAACCTGAAGAGGGGGCCAGAATTGACTACATCTGGTATGATTCCAGAAAATTTGAATTAGTTGAATACAAAGTCATCGATGTCCCCTACTCGGATCACTATCCGGTCTGGGCAGTCTTGAGACTTAAAAAACAAACCCAATGAAACCAGCACCTTTCAAATCCCTCCTTTGGATCATTCCTGTGGTCCTGATGCTCTTTTGCACCGCATTTCTATTACCAAAAAAAGTCTCTCCCAAATGGATCGAACTCTTTAATGGGAAGGACCTAGCCGATTGGACTCCTAAAATCCGTACCCACGAACTCGGTGTCAACTACGCCAATACGTTCCGCGTGGAAGATGGATTGATGAAGGTAAGGTATGATGGCTACACTCAATTTGACCGTCAGTATGGTCATATCTTTTACAAAAAGCCTTTTTCTTATTACCTACTCACTGTCGAATACCGATTTGTAGGAGAGCAATGCCCTGGTGGCGAAGGCTGGGCCTTGAGAAACAGTGGCGCCATGCTTCATGGACAAGACCCGAAAACCATGCTCAAGGATCAGGATTTCCCGATCTCGATTGAGGCCCA
>CALRRX020000422.1:0-3763 GCA_943370675.1 Reyranella massiliensis 521
TCGTTGGCATTGAAATACTGGAAAGGGGCAGTTCGCTGTCCATCGACCACCCGATGGTTATCAAAATAGAGGATGTCAGCAGTCCGCACCCGATCTCTCACTCCGGCATAAAAGCCCAGATTGAAATTGTTTTTTGAATCGGGAGTAAAGCCCAGTGTAAATCGGCCAGAGTAATTAACCTCATCGATACTCCGCTCCCCATTGGATGGAAAGTGTGTTTCGGTATTTTCATCATAGGTAATGACATTGCCCACTCGTCGGCCGGATTGATCGTTTCGCTGGTAGCTGCCTCCCAAGGAGATATCCCATTTGTCTTTGACATAGTTGAGATTAAAGTCTACACCGTATCGCTTTTGGGATTCGGCATTGTCGTAATTTTCGATAGATGGGAGGCCCGCTCGACTATTGACTTGTAGAAAAAGGCCGTCAGTAGCCCCCCGACTGGTGGTGATGTTGATGATGCCTGCTTTACCCTCTGCATCATATTGTGCAGAAGGCGAGGAAATCCACTCTACCTTTTCGATGGCATTGGCAGGAAGCTGGGAAAGAATGCTTACCGGATCACCTTGGACAGGGCGCCCATTGATCATCACGACAAATCCTGTATTTCCTCTAAGGGAGACTCGTCCTTCTGCATTGATGCTGACACCGGGTAGATTTCTGAGTACATCGGTAGCTGTTCCACCTTTAGCCGATTCAAAATTTTCAGCTGAAAAGCTTTGTTTTTGAGTTTGAAAGTCGGTGGCGATCCGTTGCCCTTGTACATCTACTCCTTGGAGTTCTTGAAGGTCAGAGCTTAGAAAAATCGGGTCCAAACTCCTCTTTTCATTTCTACCGAGTTGAATTCCGCTAATGGTTTGGGATTTGTAACCCAAGAAACTTACGACTGCATATAATGACCCTTGAGGAAGATTGTTAATCATAAAACTTCCTTCCACATCGGTGATTCCCCCATTAAGAAGGGTGCTGTCTGAACTTTTATAAATGGCTACTGAGGCAAATTCGATCGGTTTTTGAGAAGATTTATCTTTCACAATGCCTGACAATTGGCCTTGGGAAAAAGCTATGTGGGAGAATAAACAAAAGGTAAAGAGTAAAGAAAGTGCTTTCATTACGGCCAAAATAGGGTGACTTTAATAAACAAAAACTAGAAAATCCATGAAAGGCTTTTATCTACCAAAAGTTTAAATCCCATCCCTCTTCACTGGGGGATTTGCCTAAATTAGCTTCCTATGAAATCAATGGACTCGTTATTATCTTTTTTCAGAAAGCTTCAGCCTATTTCATCGGAAGCAGAAGCCGAATTGCTTGGCTTGTGTGTGTTGAAAAACTATGTAAAGAATGAAGAAATCCAAGCTATTGGAGCCACTTGCAAGACCATTTATTTTATGGTTTCGGGGGTAGGTAGGATTTATTACCTTAAAGATGGAGTCGAAGTCACGGAGTATTTTGCTTTTCCCAATGACTTGATTATCCGTGCAGAAAGCCTTTTTACTCAATCTCCAAGCAAAAAAGCCATACAGGCCTTGGAGGAATCTATGGTGGTTGCTATTCCGGCCGAACCCTTATTTACACTTTTTGAAAAGCATCATGACTTGGAGCGACTTTTTGGAAAATTGATCCAACAAGCTTACGTGGAGACACTTAAGCGATTGGAAAGTATCCAGTTTTTGACGGCTGAGGAGCGGTATGAAAAGTTGATTGAGGAAAAACCCGAATTGATTCAGAAAATACCATTAAAGCACGTCGCTTCATTTTTGGGAATTACGCAGGTAAGTTTGAGCAGAATCCGCGGGCAGAGGAAGTGAGTGAAATTCACCGCAGAGTCGCAGAGGACGCAAAGGAATTATTTACTATGGAGAGCACGATAAAAAAATATAATTAGGATAAGGCATTATTCAGAACTTCAGTCATTTAAGTTTCTACTGACCTCTAATCACTCACCTTCTGATCACTGAGCATTGATTACTGATCACTTTAAAAATACTCTGCGTTCTCTGCGCCTCTGCGTTGATTTTTTTTAACAAATGTAAAAGCTTACCGAATCTGAGCTTCGGACTTTTGTAGGGTAAATCAGCAACCCATGGAAGCTCAACTCGGACTAAGACAAAACTTGAAGCAATTCTCACTATTGGTCTTAATCAATGCCTTTGTGGGTGGAATGATTGGGATGGAGCGATCTATTTTTCCTGATTTTGCGAGTCAGGTTTTTGGGCTGGAGTCGCATGCTGCCATGCTGTCTTTTATTGTGGCATTTGGGTTTAGTAAGGCCGTGACCAATTACTTTTCGGGCCGCTTTGCCAACCGATATGGAAGAAGAAATCTACTTCTGTTTGGTTGGGTGATGGTTTTGCCTGTTCCTCTGATTCTCAATTTTGCGGAATCCTGGTCGTGGATCATTTTCTCCAATGTCTTGCTTGGAATCAGTCAGGGCTTGACTTGGAGCAGTACGGTGGTGATGAAGATTGACCTGGTCGGAGATAAAAATAGAGGATTGGCCATGGGCCTAAATGAATTTGCGGGGTATTTGGCAGTGGGCTTGACGGCGATCTTGAGTGCCTACTTAGCAGCTAAGTATGGGATTCGCCCCGTGCCTTTTTGGGTAATGATGGGGATTGCGCTGATGGGATTGTTAATTTCTTTTTTGGTCAGAGATACCCAAGTGTTTGTCAAGTCTGAAGCCAGAACACAGGTTTTGCCACAGTCGAAAGGTGTCTTTTGGAATACGACTTTCAAAGACAAAATGCTCAGTTCGGTCACTCAGGCAGGTTTGGTCAATAACCTAAACGATGGTATGATTTGGGGTCTGTTGCCCGTTCTTTTGATTTCTCGTGGATTTGAGCTTGGAGAGGTAGGAAAGATCGCGGCCATTTACCCTATTATTTGGGGGGTCGGGCAGTTGGTGACCGGCAAGATGGCAGATCATTTTTCCAAAAAGTGGATGCTGTTTTGGGGTATGTTGGTGCAGGGGATAGCCATTTTAGGATTGATTTGGGCAGAATCTATTTCGGTATATGTTCTACTTTCTGTAGTTCTGGGATTGGGGACGGCAGTAGTGTATCCTACTTTTTTGACCGCGATTGCCTCGGGCAGCCATCCGATTCAGAGGGCAGAGAGCTTGGGAACCTTTCGGTTTTGGAGAGACTTAGGTTATGCAATTGGAGCATTGATATCCGGAATTATGGCTGATCAATTCGGGATTAATTCAGCGGTAGGAACGATAGGGATTGTGACCTTGGTATCATCCCTTATCATTGCATTTCGTATACCTAATTTGGAAAATAGGTTTAAAAACAACTGACCTTTTCCATATTATCCTTACTTTTGAACATCAATCACTTCAACCTTATCACATTATGAAAAAATTGAGATTTACTATTGCCAGCTTAATGATTGTAGGATTCCTTTCTGCAACACTATTCACCTCTTGCGGAGGTAAAAAAGAGGAAGCTACTGAAGAGACTGCTGAGCATCCAGCTGAGGGTAGCGAGCATCCCGCAGGAGGTTCTGAGCATCCAGCTGCTGACTCTACTGCTGCAGACAGCTCAGCTGCACAGTAATCCAGAATTAAAGAAAGAGGCCCGATTTGAATTGATCGGGCCTCTTTTTTTATGCTGTTATTTTTAGGATTTCCTTTGGAAAGTAAAGGTGGTGGGCGCCTTTACTTCTTTACCCTTGATCTCCAAATAAGGGTAAGCCAGAAAATTAATTGGCCCTTCAGATGGTCCCGGATTCAATTCCAAATCTCTTCCTCTGGTAAATT
>CALRRX020000423.1:0-3750 GCA_943370675.1 Reyranella massiliensis 521
AATCGTGTGGAGCAACGACCGCTCGAAGGATTCGTGTTTGCCTTGACTCCGTTCAACTTTACAGCTATTGCGGGCAATTTGCCGACTTCTGCAGCCATGATGGGTAATACGATCGTGTGGAAGCCTGCTTACACCCAGATTTATTCTGCTCAAGTACTGATGGAAGTTTTCAAAGACGCTGGCGTGCCTGACGGGGTGATCAACCTGATCTATGTGGATGGACCGACAGCCGGTGACATCATTTTCAAGCATCCTGACTTCGCTGGAATCCACTTTACAGGATCTACAGGCGTGTTCCAGCATGTCTGGAAAACTATCGGAGAAAATATCAAACGATACAGATCCTATCCAAGAATAGTAGGTGAAACCGGAGGCAAGGACTTCGTGCTTGCTCACAAATCTGCTGACGCAAAAGCCGTGGCGGTAGGATTGGTTCGAGGTGCTTTTGAATACCAAGGCCAAAAATGTTCCGCTGCTTCCCGCGCTTACATCCCTTCCAATCTTTGGGAGGATGTGAAAAAGTACATGCTTGAAGACCTCGCTTCTATCAAAATGGGCGGTACCGAAGACTTCACCAACTTTGTAAATGCGGTAATTGACGAAAAGTCCTTTGACAAAATCGCCAAGTACATCGACAATGCTAAAGCAAATCCAGCGGTAGAAATTATCGCCGGTGGCAACTACGACAAGTCCAAGGGCTACTTCATCGAGCCAACCGTGATTCTGACTCAAGATCCGATGTACACGACCATGTGCGAAGAAATCTTTGGTCCGGTTTTGACGATCTATGTATACCATGAAGAGCACTTCGAAACAGTGCTTGAACTGGTGGATCAGACTTCCCCTTATGCTTTGACTGGTGCTGTGTTCTCTCAAGACCGCTATGCCATCGAACTGGCTACGCAAAAGCTTAGAAACGCAGCCGGAAACTTCTACATCAACGACAAGCCAACCGGCGCTGTAGTCGGTCAGCAGCCATTTGGCGGTGCGAGAGCCTCCGGTACTAATGACAAAGCAGGATCGATGATCAACTTGCTTCGTTGGGTATCTCCTCGTACAATCAAGGAAACCTTTGTGTCTCCGAAGGATTATCGATATCCGTTTTTGGGTAGCGACCTTTGAGGTTTCTAAAACCTCGAAGGTCTTTATACTAAAACGCAACCGTAAAAACCCTCGAGGTCCTAAAGACCTCAAAGGTTTCAAAGAGCCTCGGTCCCGATAACTATCGGAATCGGGGCTTTTTTCTGACCTTTGAGGTTTCCAAAACCTCGAAGGTCTCGCTAAGAAATCCACTTTTAGATTATTATTTTTACGATTAACTCATTGTTTTTCAAGCACTATATCAAATTTTGATTTCTATGACTGATCCTTTTTCCCCTGGAGAGTTTTACCATGTTTACTCCAGAACCAATGGCGAGGAACTTCTTTTCCGAACTGAGGAAAACTGCCTTTACTTTCTCCAAAAATTTCAGACTTACTGTTCACCTCACTTTTCAACACTAGCCTACTGCTTATTGCCTAATCATTTTCATTTCATGATCAGGGTAAAAGAGAATACCAATCCCGAAGCCGCGTTGAACTCCTTTTCTAACTTCCTAAATGGTTATGCAAAAGCATACAATAAGCTTTATGATCGTCATGGAGGATTATTCCAACGCAAATTCAAAAGGAAACAAATAGATCAAGAAAGCTATCTAAGCCAGGTCATTATTTACATCCATCGAAATCCTCAAAAACATGGGATTGTGCAAGATTTCAAAAAATGGAGATTTTCATCCTACCATGCCATCATTTCTCAAAAACCCACCCATATCGACAGAGAATTTGTTATTGAATGGTTTGACGGAATTGAAGAATTCAAAAAAATTCATGAGTTAAATCCAAAGGCTGGCTTTCCTGAAGAACTTTCTTTAGAGTAGGAAAATTTTTAAAAGACCTTCGAGATTTCTAAAAACCTCAATGGTCCTTTTACCCTTAAACCTTCAAGGTCTTAATGTATTTAATGACCTATTTTAGAATAAAACCTTCGAGGTCTTAAAGACCTCAAAGGTTAGGTATACATCGCTCCATTCACATGCAGCACCTGTCCGGAAATGTAGGTACTCATATCTGAGCCTAGGAATACGCACACATCGGCGATTTCTTCGGGCTTTCCTCCACGCTTCATCGGGATGGCATCTCTCCAGCCTTGCACGGTTTTTTCATCCAATACTTCGGTCATTTCGGTTTCGATAAATCCAGGAGCCACTGCATTGCAGCGGATATTTCTGGAACCCAATTCCAGAGCTACTGATTTGGTAAAGCCGATGATTCCGGCTTTGGAAGCTGCATAGTTTGCTTGACCTGCGTTTCCTTTGGCACCCACGACAGAAGTCATGTTGATGATTGAGCCAGACTTGGCCTTCATCATGGTGCGGGTGGCTGCTTTGACAGTGTTGAAGCAGGATTTAAGGTTGACGTTCATGATTTCATCCCAAGATTCCTCGGTCATTCTCATCAGTAAGTTGTCGCGGGTGATGCCGGCATTGTTGACCAAGATGTCCAAGGCTCCAAAGTCTGCCACTACACCGTTTACCAACTCATCAGCAGCTTTGAAGTCGGAAGCATCTGAGCGATAGCCCTTGGCTTTTACACCAAAAGCAGCGAGTTCGGCTTCGAGAGCCTGACCCTTTTCCACACTGGAGAGGTAGGTGAAAGCGACATTAGCTCCTTCCTGTGCAAATCGGATGGCGATTGCCCGCCCAATCCCTTTAGAGGCACCGGTGACCAAGGCAGTTTTTCCTGAAAGTAATCCCATGAAGATCAAAATTAAGTTTGGCCAAAAATAGAAAAAAAGCCCGGACTTTGGCTTTCTCAGTGACCCACGGGAGATTTTTCCCTGAAAAACAGGAGGATAAACCTGTAAAATCCTGAAACTCAAAAAAGCATTTGGCTTTTGCCAGATTTACAAAATTTTCAATTCATGGGTACAAATAATTCATTGAGAGGCCATTTTAGATTCCATTTGTACATCCAAATCCGATTTTTTTCTGAACCCAAAAGACCTATTTTTGCACAGTTTCATTTGTAATCAAACCCATTTTAAATATGTCTTCGACAAAATTTGACTTGATCGTGCTGGGAAGCGGACCGGGAGGATACGTGGCGGCTATTCGCGCATCTCAACTCGGATTGAAAACTGCCATCGTGGAAGCGGCGGAACTCGGCGGTATCTGCCTCAACTGGGGCTGTATCCCGACAAAAGCATTGCTCAAAAGCGCTCAGGTTTTTGAATACATCAGTCACGCAAGCGACTATGGAATCTCTGTCCAGGGTGCTGAGGCTGACTTTGCCGGTATGGTAAAGAGAAGCCGTGGCGTAGCTGATGGCATGAGCAAGGGCGTGCAGTTTTTGATGAAGAAAAACAAGATCGAGATCATCGCAGGTTGGGGTAAAATCCAGCCAGGCAAAAAAGTCGAAGTGGCGGATGCAGAAGGTAAGAAATCTGTGATCTCCGCAGACAATATCATCATCGCTACAGGAGCCCGAGCACGTCAACTTCCTTCGATGAAAATAGATGATGTAAAAATCATCGGCTACCGCAAAGCCATGACTTTGGAAAAACAGCCAAAAAAAATGGTCGTGGTAGGTTCAGGTGCAATCGGAGTTGAGTTTGCTTATTTTTACAATTCCATCGGAACTGAAGTAACGATCGTGGAATTTATGGATCGTATCGTGCCTGTAGAAGACGAAGAAGTGTCCAAGGCATTG
>CALRRX020000424.1:0-3744 GCA_943370675.1 Reyranella massiliensis 521
ATCAAGGCATGATTTGGGAAAATTGCTTTTTCAGCAAAGGCCTCCAAAGCTTCCAGACTTCCGATTTCTTCTCCAGAAAAATTGGTCTCCGTGCTTAGGTGTCGGGCATGGATTTCCAGTTGGTTTTTTCGGTCGTAAAAGAAAAGCCATTCCTCATTGGCAGGAAGGAAAAAGGCAGAAGGATGCGCGCCAAAGGAACCCTCACTTGCCAGGGCCAGGTCTGCGCCGGTGAGTTCCATGGCTAATTCGCACTTTCGACGGGCAGTTTGCAGCGGATCCAGCGTGCGCTCGACTTCCCCGGTAAAGGTACCCAATACGTCGGTGTCCAAGCCATCCGCCAAGATACAGGTCATCTCAAAAGCTTCCTCAAAGAGAGGCTTCAGGACTTGTTCTTTCCCGTGCTTGGTAGCGATCACTAAGGTTCGGCCCTTGAATAATTCCCTGACCCGGTCAAGACTCATCTTACTTCTAGGGCTTTTCCTTTATACGCTTCCTGAAATTTCCCTTGGTCGTAGCTCAAGTTTCCATTGACCCAGGTTTTCACGACTTGACTGTGAAAAGTGGTGCCTTCCAGAGGAGACCAACCACACTTGTAGAGAATATTTTCTTTGCTCACCGTCCAAGGCTGATTCAAATCTACTAGCACCAAGTCGGCAAAGTATCCTTCGCGGATGTATCCACGATCCTTGATGCGGTAGAGGATGGCCGGATTGTGGCACATTTTCTCCGTGATTTTCTCCAGACTGATTTTTCCTTGATGAAAAAATTCCAGCAAACACACCAAGGAATGCTGCACCAGCGGCGCACCGGACATGGATTGGAAGTAGGGCTTGAGTTTTTCCTCGATCGCATGGGGGGCGTGGTCAGTGGTGATTAGGTCGATTCGGTCATCCAACAGTGCCTCGAGCAATCCGTCTGCATCTTTTTGAGTTTTGATGGCTGGATTCCACTTGATTAAGGTACCCAGGCGTTCGTAATCCTGATCGGTAAACCACAGGTGATGGACAGAGACTTCGGTGGTGATTTTTTTCTCCGAAAGGGGAATGTCGTTTCGGAACAGCGCCGTTTCCTTAGCGGTGCTGAGGTGAAGTATATGAAGTCGGGCGCCGTGCTGTTCAGCAAGGCTTATGGCTCGCTCAGTGGCTTCATAGCAGGCTTGTTCGCTGCGGATAAGTGGATGAAATTTCACCGGAACATCGTCTCCGTATTTTTCCCGGTAGATTTCTTCGTTTTTCTCGATGATTTCCTCCTTTTCCGAATGGATGGCAATCAATCCTTTGTAGTTGGAAAAAATCCTTTCCAGCATATCCGGTCGGTCGGCGAGGATGTTTCCTTTTCCCGAAAAATACAGTCCATCATCCGTGATCGCCAACAGTTCCGACGTATCCCACTGCAAGACCTCCTCGAGATTTTCTCCATTGATGCCAAGTAGGAAACCATAATTAGCGAGGGATTTTTGGGAGGCGATTTGATATTTTTCCGCCAATAGTTCCATGGTTAGGGTATTTGGTCGGGTATTGGGCATGTCGATAAAGGAGGTCACTCCGCCTGCAATCGCAGCTTTGCTCTCACTCAAGAGATCCGCTTTGTGGGTGAGTCCGGGTTCGCGGAAGTGGACCTGACCGTCTATGACTCCCGGTAAAAGGTATTTTTCCCGACCATCGATTAAGACAAATTCCTCTTGCGCGGGAATGTTGCCGATTTGCTGAATGCGCTCGCCGACAATCAAAACATCGGCGACTTGGATTTGTCCTTCGTTGACGAGGGAGACTTGCTGGATCAGGGTAGGAGTGGACATAAAAAGGGTGATGTGACTGCAAAGAAATACTGGAATTCCTACGCGTGCAAAAGTGATGGGTTGGGAAATGAAAGCTGTTTTTGAAATGTAGCTAAAATAAAAAAAGCGGAATGATTCATTCCGCTCTATCGCTTAAGTACTCGAATATCACTACATCTCCCAACCCGCTCTCACCGGTTCCTTGATGTATTGGTCAGCCTCAGGGATGCCTTTTGCCTTCATGTTGTCGTAATCCCATTCAATCAGTTTTCCACCCAATCGTAGAGACAGGACACCCAGCAAGGTAATCTCTGTCAATCTGGAACCGTATTCGAAATTGGCAGAAGATTGCTCTTTGTTTCGGATGGCGTTGACCCAGTCCTGGAAGTGGCCGGCAGAACGCGCGATAGTTTGTTTGGGCGGCTTGATGCTGTTTCGGAGCGATTCGGGAAATACCTGAGGCTTACGCCCGCTGCCGTCATTAATGATCACACCTTTGCTTCCCACAAACATGGATGCACGGGCAGGATAGGCATAGCCTTTTGGCAAGGCGGGATGCAAGTCTGGTTTTAGGCCTCCGGAATACCACTTGATTTTCATTTCTTTTTGATCCCCTTTTGCGGAAAAATTGAAATAGCCGACTTCTCCATATGGAGCAATCTTGCTATCGGAATAGCCTGCGGGGAATACCTGAACTGTATCAGGACTTTTGAGATTAAAGGCCCAAGTCACGGCATCCAAGTCGTGGCAACCAAAATCGCCCAAAGCCCCGCAGCCATAATCCCAGAAATCTCGCCAAGTAACGGGTACATAATTTTCATGGAAAGGCACCATGTCCCTTGGTCCGATCCATTGATCCCAATCAAAGCCGACAGGTAGGGTACTTTTTCCTTCTGGTAATCCTCTCAAGCTGGGAATCCAACGGCCTGCGGGAACCCAAGCATGGCATTCTTTGACTTCCCCGATCACGCCTGCACGCAGGAATTCTACGGTCTCACGGATGCCGTCGGTGGAGTGGCCCATATTGCCCATTTGGGTCATCAGGCCAGTTTCTTTGGTGACTTTAGCCACCTCTCGGGCTTCCCAAATGTTGTGGGTAAGGGGTTTTTCGCAAAAGACATGTTTGCCCATTTTAAGAGCCATGAGGGCAATGTAGGCGTGTGTATGGTCAGGGGTGGAGATGACGATGCCGTCGAGTTCGGAGGCATTCTGCATCATTTTGCGGAAGTCGTTGTATTGAGCCACCCGCTTGGTATTGCCTTTTGCCGCTTGCTGCGTCTCGATCATGTCGACGACAGGTCCTCTACCAGCCTCTGAACGATAATAGAATTCGGCCAAATTCCAGTAGTAGGCCGGATCCGCCACCGCAGCGATATTCACATTTTCCAGCTTCAAAAACTCCGCAGCATTTTGCTTCCCTTTTCCTCCTGCACCGATGATGCCCAAGTTGACCTGGTCACTCGGCGCCGTATAGCCCGGCCCGCCGATCACATGTCGGGGTACAATCATCATTCCTGCACCGCTGAGAGCGGCGGCTTTCACAAAATCTCTTCTCGAAAAGGGTGCTTTTTCGTTTTTCATCTGGTTATAGGGTTCGGTCGGTTTAAAATTATTGGATTTGATTCTTCAAACCCAACCATTCGGGTTTTGAAATCGGCCCTTTGAGGAATATTTCAGGGGGGTGTTTGGGGTTGATTTGGAATGGGGAAAGTCAGAATCTTAGTAAAAATCGATGAGATCCAAATAAGACCCAGAATGGGTCTTATGTTTATAGCAATGGGTCAAGATGTATAAAGTACGACCCCAAAAGGGGTCGAATGGAGAATATATTACCTATGGAGCAGCTACATTTGATTGGACAGTAAGTTAAGCCCCTTAACTTAGAATCAATGAATGACAGGACAAGAAGAAGCTTTGACAAGGAATTTAAGAAGATGGTTGTCGAGCTTCACAAGAGTGGTAAATCA
>CALRRX020000425.1:0-3743 GCA_943370675.1 Reyranella massiliensis 521
ACCAAAGCGGATGCTCCGCCAAGCCTAAAATCAACAGCGCACCCATTCCCAAAAAAGCCCCTAAACGAAGGGTACTTAGCTGAACCGCCTTTCTGCGGATGGCTTCAAGCTTTTGAGTCAATTCGGCTGTACCAAAATCAAATTTTACCATGGAAACAAAGATAGCCAAAGAGGCAGATGGAGAAAGGAAATATAAATGCAACATTATTGCATTTAAGATATAGCTTTCATAGATTTGAAAATCGATAAGACATGCCAGAAGATGAGAAAAAGAAATAGGCTTGGGTTAGTTTTTGCCTCTTTGTTGGTTTTCAGTCTCTTTGCTTTCGCTCCTCCTCAGGGTCGACTTTGGGAGCTTTTTGGGAAAACCACCTTTCAGGAGAAATTCAATAAAACTCACGGGGTCTATTTCTACCATCCCAAGTTTGGGCACGAACTTCTTGCTCTTCAGGGCAAAACTGTAGAGCTACAAGGCTTTTACATTCCCCTCGACACGAGCCCCTCTCAAACGCTAATTCTGTCCAAATACCCCATGGCCGAATGCTTCTTTTGCGGTGGCGCTGGACCTGAAAGCGTAGCGGTAGTCTACCTGAAAAATCAACCTACGAAACGCCCCAAACTCGATCAGATCCTCAAAGTAAGAGGCATTCTCCAACTCAACGATACTGATGTGGAAGAGATGACCTTCATTATTCAAAACGCAGAAATTATTCCATGAGTACACGCAAAAAACTCCCAGTTACTGTCCTAAGCGGCTTTTTAGGCGCAGGAAAAACCACCTTGCTCAACCACATCCTTCACAACAAGGAAGGACTAAAAGTAGCCGTGATCGTCAACGACATGGGCGAAGTCAATGTAGATGCACAACTGATTGCCCAAGGGAACACCCTCTCCCGAACAGATGAAAAGCTCGTCGAAATGAGCAACGGATGCATCTGCTGCACCCTCAGAGAAGATCTGATGATCGAGATCGAAAAACTGGCCCAAGAAAACCGGTTTGATTACCTACTCATCGAGAGCACGGGCATCTCCGAACCATTACCTGTAGCCCAGACTTTCTGTTTTGTAGATGAGGAAAAAGGAATCGACCTGTCCAAATTCAGCCGATTGGACACCTTGGTCACGGTGGTGGATGCTTACAATTTCCCAAAGCAATTTGGCAGCGGGGAGACCGTTTTTTCCTCAGGTCTAAATGAAGACGAGGAAGATCAGCGCTCAATCGTTAACCTACTTACAGATCAAATCGAGTTCGCCAATATCATTTTGCTCAACAAGACAGACTTGGTCAGCGCCAAGCAAGCGGGTGAACTGAAGGCTATTTTGTCAAAGCTGAATCCAAAGGCCAAGATTTTGGAAACCCAATTTGGGAAAATCGAACCTTCCAAGATCTTAAATACGGGACTTTACGATGCTTCCGAATTGGAAGGAACAGAGGCTTGGCAGGAGGAACTCGGCAAATCACACACCCCGGAAACGGAAGAGTATGGGATCAAAAGCTTTGTATTCCGAGACCGTCGTCCTTTTCATCCTCAGCGATTTTGGAACTTTGTGGCCCAATCTTGGCCGGCAAGTATTCTCCGAAGTAAGGGACTTTTTTACCTTGCTTCCAAGAGGGATCAAGCGGTCTCTTGGTCACAAGCAGGAGGTAGCCTTAAAGCAGAACCCATGGGTGTCTGGTGGGCCTCCATGCCCTTCAAACAGCGAATTCAATACGCCTCCTTTATCGAAAATCAGACCCAGATCGAATCCAAGTGGCACAAACATTTTGGGGATCGGATGAATGAACTCGTGCTGATCGGTCAATATCCCGATGAAAAAGCAATAACAGAGGAACTCGCAAAATGCCTGCTTACAGATCAAGAACTGACTTTGTATTTTGCCAACAAACCTTTTTCAGATCCATGGCCGTTTTAAAATGGTAACTTGTCCCTACCATGAAAAAGAAAAAAATGCCACAAGAACCTATCGCTACAGAATGGGACTTCAGTGAGGGTTTTGGAATTTTACCGGCAGATGTCTCCCTAACCCAAAATATTGGATGTGTGGGTGGAAAGTCGAAAAAACAGGGTTCTCAGCCTGCCAAACCTGAAAATAAAGAGTAGATTTGAGTTACTTTTAATCCTATCCCTATGAATACTAACCGATTATTTAGGCATTTTCTACTCCTTGCCTTCTTTTCAATTGCTTTATTTTCCTGCAATGAAGGTCTGGATTCCCTCCTTCCTGAGCCTGATTTGTCTTTGGTGGAAGATGAGTTTGAGGTCAGCACAGTCTTGGAAGACTTGGACAACCTCACCTTGAAATCTCTCGAGGCGAGCGGACTTGGATTTCGAACCACAGCCCTAGCCAACGGAAGCATCTGCTCTACTGCCACTCTCAATCATGACACGGCTGGTAAAAAGATCACGGTGGACTTTGGTACAGGATGTACTTCCAATGGAATCACCAGAAAAGGCAAAGTCATTTTCACTTACACAGGCAGCTTTTTAATTCCTGGATCCAGCGTGGTCACTACTTTCCAGGGCTATGAAGTAAACGGACTAAAAGTGGAAGGTACCCGCACCATCACCAATACCGGAATCAACATTCAGAATTTTGAAATCACCCTAGCTGTAAAAATCCAGAACGGCAAAGTAACTTGGCCTGACGGAAAAGTATCCTCTTTCATCACAGATCAGGTAAGAAAAGTGACCCTCGGTTCTTCAGGATATCAAGCTTCAGTGACAGGCACTGGCAGTGGTACAAGCAAATCAGGAATTTCTTACACGGCTTCCATCTCCGAACCTTTAATTGTGACTCAAACCTGTGTAGAATCGGGTGTTTCCATTCCCAACAAAGGAAAAATGAATTTCAGCTACCTGTCAATCGTATTTACTGTAGACTATGGAGCTGGAGAATGTGACAAAAAACTCACCATCTCCTACCCGGGTGGCTCGAAAGAGATGATATTGGACTAAGTCAGTTTTTCCAGAAAACAAGTAAAGGCTATCTTTCGAGGTAGCCTTTTTAAGTATATGGAGAAAAAAGAAATCAATGGGTTTCCACATGTCCGTTTAGCATTCACTCAGCTCACAGAGGAAGAGATGCATCATAACGCAGCTTCTTTTTTTGAAAAAATGAATGAAAGACGAACCGTCAGAGCGATCGATTCCCGAAGGGTGCCCGAGGAAATCTTGGAAAATATCATTCGCACCGCTGCTACGGCTCCCTCTGGTGCACACAAGCAACCCTGGACTTTTTGCTTGGTATCTGATCCAGAGATCAAAAGGCAAATCCGAGAAGGAGCCGAGGAAGAGGAGCGCATCAGCTACTCGGAGCGAATGCCTGAAGAATGGAAACAAGACTTGAAACCATTGGCTACCAATTGGGAAAAACCCTTTTTGGAGGAGGCTCCTTACCTGATCGCAGTCTTCAAGCAATCCTACGGCTGGGAAAATGGAATGAAATCCCAACACTATTATGTAAGCGAATCGGTGGGAATAGCCTGCGGAATCCTGATCACGGCCATTCATCTGGCCGGTCTGGTGACGGTCACCCACACGCCGAGTCCCATGAATTTTCTGAGCAAACTATTGGGACGCCCAGAGAATGAACGCCCGTATTTGCTCTTGCCTGTAGGGTATCCCAAGAAAGATGCTTTTGTACCGGATTTGAAGCGTAAGCCCCTCGATGAAGTATTGAAAAAGTATTAACTGTGCAATACTCATAGACATCAGATTCGCAGCGCAACATGGATCAACCGG
>CALRRX020000426.1:0-3735 GCA_943370675.1 Reyranella massiliensis 521
AAAAATCGATTCAGAAGAGAGTAGACGTTTGGACATAAGGTTAGTTTCATTTGAAAAATCTATGGTAGGATCGCTCTTATCCTTTTTCGGGGCACATGCCATAGACAATAATAAAACAACAAAGAATTGAAAGACAATTTGTTTACCCATAGAGCTATATTATTTTATCAAAAATATTTACTTAAATCTGTATAATTAGGAACCTATGATAAGATATCAAATCCTACACAGGTCCCTAATAAACAACTACCATTAAACCTAAGGTATACTTGGACAATCCACTTTTATTCCTCGGAATTTATGACTAGGTCCATCACCCCCTGTACCTGGATACATTACAATTACACAATATTCCATAGAAGCAGAAAGACAGCAGATGGTAGGCACTGCTTTCGCTTTAGGGGTATTAAGAAATAGTCCCGAAAGGAGTAAAAAGAATAAAGATAAACGTTTCATGATTTTGAATTTAAAGTTAGAATTTCATTTAAAAGTCCTCAGCGCTGAAAAACTGAACTAAATATCCTCCACCCCAATTGAAATTGTCAAGGGAGCAACTAAAGAAAAATTAAAATCGCTTTTAACTAATTGATTTTCAGATATAAAAATACATTTTTGAAACTGATAAAAATTATTTATAACTCTATAAATCAACTTGTTAGACGTTTTTTTTATGATTTATTAAAAAAAATCCCGGACCAAAGCCATGGACTGAGCATTACAACCCTCCAAGGGTTTTGAACCCTTGAAGGGTTAGCTAAGAAATCAAATCAATTCGTCCCTTTATCTATTTTGATCAAATCCCCTTTTATCCAGTTTTCATCATCTTGGTTTGCTCCATTGTAGCTGATCCACAGTCCTTCTGAGGTCACAAAGGAGAATCCGACGTTGTACACATTTTCTTTAGGGAGAAAAAGATGATCCAACACCTGAAGATCCTTGTCCAGTACCGTCAGGCAAATCCTATTGTAATTGACATAATGGAAGTCTTGCTCTGTAGCATTCGGCCTTGGCGGGCTACTCAGTCGGTAATACAGATTCCGATAGGGGTCAAAGTAGATTTTATAGTAGAATGGATTCTCCCGCATAAAGGCCTGTTTTTGCTCAGAACTCATGTAGCCAAAAGGAATATCATCTGCTTTTACCTTGTCCCAAGGAGGATTAGCTTCAAATGATGCTACTTTCTTAGTAAGAAAATCATATCGGAAAACAAACGGACTACCGGAAAAGAGGTAAGTAAAGCTAGATTTCTCAACCGTGCCTGAAGTCAAAAACAGCTTACTCAGATCCAATTTTTTGTCCCAATATTGCTCGGGTAGGTGAATCGGCAGGGATTCTGATTTCCCGGTTTCCAAAGAATGGGCTGCAAAAATCCGTTTCTTTTCTGATTGATTAAAGGGCATGAAATAGAGCAGGATTTCCTTAGTGGAAGGATGATACAATAGTTGCGAAGCAAACTCCAGGGAAGGACTGTTTGAATAGACCTCATTTTTTTCATTCGAGGAGAAACCTGCCAGGAAGTCGGTGTACCTGTTTTTCAATTCGCCTTTGGAGTTGACGAGAGCAACAGAGAAGTTATCCTCAGCCAGAAAAATGGAATCCTGATTATGAAAATAAAAGGCCCGGATATCAGTGACCGCATTTGGCCCATCACTTTCCAATTGAATACGATTAACAACCGAATCCACGGCCAAATCCACCACCTCTAATGAATGCTTAAAGGCATTAAAAAGCAACAGTGAATCATTCCGGACTTGGTTAAAAAAGTAAAACTGAGCTAGGGAATTGCCTGTGGAAATGAATTTAGTCTCTATGGAAATGCTCAATTTTTTTTCAGCAATCTCATTTACCTGAGAATTGCAGGAGATAAGAACAAGCAAAAGCCAGAGAAATAAAGATGGTGAGCTTTTCATCTTGTATTCAATGTAAAACAAAAAGGAAAGAAGTCGATCATTCAAAAGAAAATGGAACACCTATCTAGTTAAGTAAAAATAGAAGCCAAAATCAACAATGATTACATTTTTAAATAATAAAAAAAATCCCTGACCAAGGCCGGGGACTGAGCATTACAAC
Source organism: Reyranella massiliensis 521 (assembly GCA_943370675.1). Classification (GTDB taxonomy): domain Bacteria; phylum Bacteroidota; class Bacteroidia; order Cytophagales; family Cyclobacteriaceae; genus Algoriphagus. The sequence goes on from CALRRX020000426.1 coordinate 2,071, forward strand.
CCTCCAAGGGTTTGGAAACCTTAAAGGGTACTCATCTTTTCCAAACCTTCGAGGTCTTTGAGACCTCAAAGGTTTTAAATCATCTCCACACTTCGCTTGACGAAGGCAGTCAAATCTTTGCCGGTAAGCAAGCCCTGAGAAAGCATCGCCAAATCAAATGCCTGCTTGGACAGCTTCTGCTGAGCTTCTTCGCCACCGGCTTTGAGGATTTTGTCCACCTCGGGATGGTTACCGTTGATTGTGACTTGGTAGCTGACAAATATTTTCTCAGTATTTACTAACAACTTCTCCTTGAAAATGCCCTGAATCAAAACCTTCTAACGTTTTCAATTCTTACAAAGGAAAGTAAGGGCCTGTAGGCATAGTTGGTCACTTTGGAAAGCATAAACTAAAAATACTCGACACTGGGAAATAGACATGCATGAGTGCGGATTTAATAACACAATCTTAAAATATTTACAAAAGTGATGAGACAGATTTATAGGTGCATGAAAATCAATTAAATGCAATTTCGATCGAGTCAAAGAATATAGAATCTTCTTGACCTGCCTCTAAATTAAACTCCACAAGATCCTTGTTCCAATAGATCCTATTTTTTAGAAAAAAATAATAAATAAAGTCACCTCCATTATGGGGTATAGACCCAATTTTTTCAAACTTATTATTCAAAATCAAAATCTCCTTTTGTGTTTTTAACTTTCTAGCCAGAAAATTTTGTTCTGTGATCCCCTTCCTTGCTTCTCTTAAATAAATATCATTGATAGGATCATAAATTAATTTACCATAAGAATCATTTCTCCAAAAATAATAATTTGTTAATTTGGATTTGGGCACAATCTTGTTTTGAGAATCCGTTTCGATAAAATCAGTAACCAAACTACTTTTAGCAAGGTAGGCCTTTGAGTAACCTTTAAAATCTACTACATATAAAGAATCAGACAGCGGATAGCTAATAATAAATTTGTCTATTTTAGGATTATAGACAAATTCAAGCATTTTCAATTGATAAGAAAAGTTTCCAGAAAAATATATCGAAGGGCTTTGAATTTCATGTTTTGTTACTAAGCCAGTTTCCAAATTTATTTCTGATATTTCATTTAATACTTTGATAGAATCTGAGGAAGAATAGGCAGATATTTTAGGCAGGTTTTGTAAATAAATTGATTTTTTTCGATATGCCATTGGTGAAGTTAAGTCAATGGATCCAAAACTATTAGTATCATTGCTTAAATTCAATGATTTATATATATCACCCTCTGAATTTGAGATATAAACCTTTTCCATCAATCGGCTATAATAAATTATTGAATCATAATTCACAATTGCAAATCCTGAATTAAAACCGATACCAAATAATGAATTTGGGCCTTGAATGGGATATTTTAATTTTTTTTCAAGTTTCCCGTTTGAGACTTGATAAAAGTTAAGGGAATTAGATATTTCACTAAAAAACAAGAGTTTATTCTCATTTTCAAAATTTATAGGAACACTTAAATAATTAAAAATATTTGTTTCATCATCAATCCCAAGAACAAAATCGTTTTCAAATTTGTAACTTAAACTGCTAGAATTTTTGGATTCATCTTCCCTAGATCCAATTTTACAACTGAATAAAAGTAATAAAATAATTTTGAAAATATTTTTCATAATAAAAAAGGCGACGCA
>CALRRX020000427.1:0-3729 GCA_943370675.1 Reyranella massiliensis 521
AAGTTGATGCCATGTTTGAAAAATTGATCAAGGAAATTCAAAAACTGGAAAGAATGAAAATCTTTATTCCCTTAGAAACAGATGCAGATGGTTACCTGGATAAAGAATGTCCCAATAAAGAATGCCTATTCGAGTTTAAAATCAAACCAGAAGATTGGGAAAAAATTGAAGGCAACGATGTGGCTTACTGCCCTTTTTGTCGACATGAGGACGAACCAGAAAATTGGTACACCACAGCGCAGGTTGAATCATCCCAAGAGCAAGCGTTAAAATATGTAGAAGGCAGAATTGGACAAGCACTTCGAGCAGGCGCTAGAGAGTTCAATGCCAAACAGCCTAAAAAAGGATTTATAACGATGTCCTTGTCAGTAAAAGGTACGGCTCCAACCAGTCAAATAATTCCAATACCAGCTGCTGAGGAAATGCGTCTCCATGTTATTTGTGATCAATGTGATACTTCGTACGCATTTTTTGGAAGTGCATTTTTTTGTCCCTGCTGTGGTCAAAATTCAGCAGAGAAAACCTTTGAGCTTTCGATGAATAAAATCAGAGAGAGTATTAATTGTTTGCCTGATATTCGGATCAAACTCCAAGAATTCGGTAAGGATACTGTTGCGAATACATGTCAGGCCCTTATTGAAAAAGGGATCTTGGATTGTGTAACAGCCTTTCAGCGGTATTGTGAGTTGATTTATTTCAAAATGGCTCCAAACAAGAAACCAAAAATGAATGCATTTCAAAACCTTGAACTTGGTGCTGAGCTGTGGCAAGAATTATTAGGCTTTTCCTATCCTAATTGGCTGAACGGAATGGAATTTTCACGATTAGTAATTCTATTTCAACGAAGACATTTGCTCGCTCATACTGAAGGGATTGTTGATCAAAAGTATCTGGATAAAACAAATGACACTTCATATAAGGTTGGTCAGCGGGTAATTATCAAAGAAAAAGATGTGCTTGAACTGGTTGATCTTGTCTCTAGGATTGCTTTAGAAATCGGCAGGCCCTCCTAAAGATTTTGAGATTTGGCGCTTCAAACGCCAAGCATGAATCTTTTTGCAAAATTTTCAATTTTTAAGTTTGACTTCTATTATAAGAAAAATTTAGGCAAAAATGAATCTTGAATATATTTTAGATTTTATTAAATCTACGCCTGATCCATTAATGGTCATAATTGCTTTGTTATCAGCAACTTTTACTGGAATTCAGGCTTTTTTACTTTTCAAAACTTTAAAGGTAGCTAAGGAATTTCTCCCACAGCATGAAGAAAAATTGAAGGTTGAAAGAAAGAGGTTAGCAGCGGAAAATGGGCTTCGTGCCTTGATAAAAGTCGACCAAATCATACAAATGCTTTTTTCTCCAATGCCATTGGTCAGGAATCAGATTTATGAAAAGGTTTTTGCTCTTACCGATTTGAAGGTTGATAATATTTCGGAAGAGCAGGTAAAGGAATCTCGGCAGCGGTTATTTGCTGTCCACATTTTCAATCACAATTTTAGATTGTATGAGCCGGAACTTCTAGATTTTACTAAAGAACTAAAGCTCAATGGCATGCTGCTAAATTCTGAGGAGATTGATGCGCTTTTACTCGACTTCGACCGATCCATTGCAGCGATAACCAATCGAATGCTTTTTGAAACCAACAATTATATTGATTACAAACTCAATTTTGAGACATTCAATTGGCTAAAAAACAATATTCCCCTGAGCATGGATGATAGTGATGTTGAAATTGTAAAAAAGTATGATGAATCGGGTTATTTGATTAAAGAGATTTTCTTGAAGATAGTCCGCTAAAATCATTTTTTCTTGGATGGATTTCCTTCCTTTTTTAGACCAACATTTTCTCCGCAAAATGGAATAGGCCTTTCACTCCCCACATGCAAAGTTCCCCTACACATTACCTTTTCCCAAGTCCAGGTAAGCCTGGGACTCGGGAAGGCCGTTGCGGGAAACACTGCCTTTAGTGCTACAAAAAGGGACAAGCCGTGCTAGGAGATTATCATTAATAATGGCGGAAAGGTAGCTTTTTCACTTCTGAAGCGACCGATAGACTACGGCATAAACACCTCCTGCCCACGTCCCTTCATTTATTCCGTTTCCAATTGGTCTTGATCGCTCAAAAGCTAGGAGTAGCACCATAATTAATTTCTAACTCCTAACTCACGTATCATGATCACTTCCCAAACTCTTCCCGTAGTTGCAGAAATCCAATTACTTTACAAGCCTAATCTCGACCTCCTGAATGCTCCAAAAGTGAGCAGTTCAAGATGTGCGTATCAAATTTTCAAGGAGGTTTGGGCAACGGATACGATTCAATTTTATGAGTCTTTTAAAATCATTCTCATCAATAGCGGGAATAAAGTTCTCGGTGTAGTAGAGATTTCCCGAGGAGGAATTTCCGGCACCGTGGTAGACCCAAAGTTGGTTTTTGCAGCTGCTTTAAAATCCAATTCAACATCCATAATTTTAGGTCACAACCATCCCAGTGGTAGTCTCCGGCCTAGTGCACAAGATGAAAAATTAACTCGGAGGCTGGTGGAAGTTGGGAAATTGCTTGACCTTCCGATACTGGATCATATTATCATAACCAGCGAAGGGTATTACTCTTTCGCAGATGAAGGGAATCTATAGGTTCCCCTTTTTTTACTCTATCGTAGCCTATTTTGTTCTTGCCCGTTGTCATCTGGAATTTTTCTTGCTCATCAAGAACCGGATAGGGCTTAACTTTTTTTGAGGTCTTTGGCGAAGGATCTTCCGGTTTAGTTTCTTTTTTCATCATGACATGGTTTTTACAGCTGATCAAGCTGTTGGAAGATAGGGATTTCCGAACAAGAAAGGTTCAGCAAAAGAAAAAAGGTAATTGCTTAAATACGTTTTTATATAAAAAGGTAAATGAGTCTTTACTTCTGCCTGATAGGCTCATTAGATTGAAACCGATTTTTTTTTGGGGCTTCCCTACGGTCAGGCTATCCGCTTCAATTTATCTTTCTGAAAGAGAAAGAATTTACGCTGCTATCCTTAAGCCAATTCCCCGTTTCGCCCACTTCCCGAGTTTGATCCTTCAGCACCATTTTGCAAATGACAGCTTCCGTCTCTTCACTCTGGAATAGGGCTTTCTCTCCCCACGGGCAAAGTTCCCCTACACTTTACCTTTTCCCAAGTCCCGGCAAGCCTGGGACTCGGAAAGGCCGTTTCGGGGAACACTGCCCCAAGACTCCATTACGGGGGCAAGCCATTTTTGATTTTCCTTCCGCTCTTTGGGGGATTTTCAGTCCGTTTCGGGCGGTATCCGCTCCGTTCCATTTTTTCCTGCCCAATGTCTCGGTATGTGAGGACATGACACGCCAATGCAAAGGTTGAGTGCGAACCTGCACTAGTCAAAAGTACGCTTCGCCCTGAGCTAAAAAACAGGGTCTCCTACGGACTGCCTCCCAGTTTTTTCGCCCAGGCTTTTGCCTTATGCAGAACCGCCCTCTATGGGTTGCATGTCGGTCAGAACCTCAATACCAGTGGATTAAAAAAAATGTCACTTCGCACCTACATATCGCCCTTCACTTCCCAAAATCTGACCCCAATGATCGGGGAAAATCTTGGGTTAAGTGTCGGGTCGAACTTCCTAATATCCTTGGATATCATGGGCTTCAGGGTATCGGCTCTCAGGTACGTGGGATCAGCGAACTGCATTTTTTGACAAACCTTAAAACATCACTATTATGAAAGCTTGGG
>CALRRX020000428.1:0-3729 GCA_943370675.1 Reyranella massiliensis 521
TCCGCCACTGACCAATCCCAAGTATCTCCCTCGATCGTTTGGTCATGAGAGAGGTAAAGTTTCCCTGGGACAGTTTTCCAGGATTGATACATATCTGATACTCCACTCCAAGTATGACCTCGCTCATCCGGATCCCAATCATAGGCTAAGTCAAAATAAAAATTAGCGCTTGAGCAAATGATGACGGGGTAGCCTGCATTTGCGAGACGATACGCCATATCTTCACCACCCCAGCCAGCTACTGCATTCCAGGCATAAAGCTTCCAGTTTTGATCCGCGAATTTTGGATTGGGAACCACAGCGTTGCCTTGATGGGTCTGACCGATCTCTTCCCAGCCACCCATGGCTAATCCGTGTTTTTTAAGGATTTGAGCAGTTCTTGATCGGAAATAATCATTCAAATCTTCTGTTTTTAGCTGAGGGTTTTTCGCTAAAAAATCTTTGCAAATAGGCGAATCAGTCCACACGCCTTTTGGTACTTCGTCGCCTCCCGTGTGCCAATTTTTAAAGCTAACACCTGCAGCTGAATACATCTTTTGGATTTCGACCACCAGCTTTTCATAGAAAGCATAGGTCGATTCCTGACACACACAAACCGTATTTCCTTTGAAATTTTGGGCAGAAAGGTAGCGTGATTGATCTCCCGGATCGGCTAATCGGTATTGCAGGGCTTCAGTTAGTTTTCCAGCTTCTAGAAAAGTCCTGTATCGTTTTTCCATCGCCAAAATGGCTGCTCGTGAATGTGCTGGCACACCCAGCTCAGGAATCACTTCGATATGTCTTGACTTGGCGTAAGCCAAAATTTCCTGAAAATCCGAAACACTGTAAAAGCCTGTACCGGAAGGACTCTTGTTAGGATCGGCTCCCGAACCGTAATACGACCATAGAAACTCAGATTCATCTTCTGAGAAGCCTCTTCTCCCCCCAAACTCGGTCAATTCTGGCAATCCTGGAATTTCAATTCTCCAGCCTTCATCATTGGCAAGGTTGAAGTGGAAAACATTCAATTTATAGAATGCCATCAAGTCCAAGATCTTAAAAATCTGCTCTTTCGTCTGAAAATTACGAGCCACATCCAAGAAAAAGCCCCGATAACCAAAGGCCGGTTCATCTTCAATTTCAACTTGGGGCAAGGTCAGTTGATCACTTGGCTTGGACCAAAAGTCAATAGGCATCAGTGCCAAGAATGACTGAACACCATAAAAGGCTCCTTTTTCATCAGAAGCCAAAATATCGACACGTCGATTGGTGATTTTGAGCTGATAGGCTTCCGGCGCGAGGCCAGCAATTTTAGAAACCTTAATATTCACAGGTGGTTCTGCACGGTTTACTTGCGGCTTATATCCCTCTCGCAGCGTGAGCAAAAGGTACTTGGTGGTTTCCTGAAATTCTTTCGAACCCACGACAGCAACTCCTGCATTTTTGATTTTTAGCGTCTCACCGGTATACTTCCATTTTTTAGGGGTGGGCAAAAAGGGAGGAATCGCCGAGCTAGGTAATTCGTTTACTTCTAAATTTTCATCATACCTACTTGCAGGCGTAGGGATAGGAAGCGGAGTGCTTTTTGCCATTTCGGCAAGTTGATTTTCTGAAAGGGCTTGACGTGTGTAATCTTTGATTTCCTCAACTTTGCCATCTGCATGGACTAAAATCAATGCCTCAGGTGGATAAGAATTTTTCAAAAATGCACCTCCACTTCTGTAATCCAATACAACCTGTCCTCCTGCTGGAATCTCCGGAGTCTTTCCTTCCCAAACAAAAAAATCTCCCTGCAAATGCTTGATTTCAGTTTCAGGAAGAAGTGAGGCTGATTGAACAGAGATAAAAACGCTATTGAAATACAGCTTCCATCCCGATGAAATAGCCTTTGTTCCACCATTTGAAATCGAAATCGTGGCTAAATGACGCTGAGGTGAAGAGAAGTGGTTTTCTCTCAAACTCCAAGAGGCTTTGGTTTGGCTGTAGCCATCCAAAGAGTAATTAAAAGTGATTCCAATCAAGAAGGCAATGAGGAAGGTTCGAGGCAGCATGTAAGTATCTGAAGGGATATTTTTAGATCTAAATGAAACCGTTATTTTTATAAAGTTCCTATTTAAAATAATTAATCAAATCAAATTTTGATTTTATACCCTCAACCACCCTTAATCCAAAAATGACCATCGACCATCAATCCAAAATCCTATCGAATAGGTACCTGGCCTTGGATGTCCTGAGAGGGATGACCATTGCTTTTATGATCATTGTCAATACTCCGGGTAATTGGAGAGATCTGTATGGACCCTTAGCGCATGCGGATTGGCATGGCTTTACCCCAACAGACTTAGTATTCCCTACCTTCCTTTTTGTGGTGGGAAATGCAATGAGCTTTGCCTTGAAAAAGCTCAATGAAATGAAGCCAAGCAACTTTTATGTCAAGGTGTTCAAAAGAGCAGCCCTGATCTTCCTGATCGGATGGCTGTTGAATTATTTCCCATTTTACGACTACAACGAAGCCGGCGAAATGGTGGCTGTAAAGCTATCTGAAGTACGACTTTTGGGCGTATTGCAGCGAATTGCCCTAGCCTATCTTTTGGCCGCCTTGGTGGTGTATTGGACTGGGGAAAGAGGCGCTTGGATTGTTGGAATTGGCGCGTTGGTGATTTATTGGCCTATCATGTATTTTTTTGGTGATGCGGCAGACCCTTATGGTCTAAACGGCAATGCCCAAATCAAACTGGATTTGTTGCTCATCGGAGAAAAGCGAATGTACATGGGCGAAGGCATTCCCTTTGATCCGGAAGGAATCCTGAGTACGCTTACTTCCATGGTCAATGTCTTAGCTGGATTTATCGTGGGCAAATTCATCCAAAAGAAAGGAAATACGCTCGGTACGGTTCAGGCATTGGTGATCTCGGGCGTGGTACTCTTGGCTTTAGCCTACCTGTGGGACCTGGGATTTCCTATCAATAAGAAAATTTGGACCAGCTCCTATGTACTCCTTACTGTGGGATGGGATTTGGTCCTTTTGGGAGGACTTGTCTATTTGGTAGAAGTTCAAAAAGTAACCAACTGGACGTATTTCTTCCAAGCTTTCGGTCGAAATCCACTGATTCTTTATGTGTGTTCTGGGGTAGTAGTTTCCATATTCTCCATGATCCCAGTTGGTGATTCGACCTTCAAAGGATGGATTTATGCCAATTTTTTCACCAGTTGGCTAGGTCCAAAAAATGCCTCCTTCCTTTTCGCTATCTCCTATATGCTGCTGATTTGGCTCATCGGTCTATGGATGGATAAAAAGAAAATCTACATCAAGGTGTAAAAAGACCTGAGGAAAAGTAAAGGCTTTTGGTGCAAATCGGTAACTTCCAAGTACTGTTTTAACCAAAAGCCTTTTTTTATGAAACTCAACATCGGAGTGTACAACATTGCCTGGATGCGTGACCTTTTTGAATCCAATGGCAATCCCAAAATCACCGGAAAAGAAGAAACCAGAAGTAAGCAACTGGCAGACATTATCCGGGCGATGAATCCAGATTTCCTGGGAATCGTCGAGGGTCCCGACACCCTGGTCAACGGATCCAAAACATCCAGCCAGCAACTCGAAGCCTGGGCAGCGCATTTTCTTCCCGAAATGACCTTGAAAGGGATTCATGGCTTTCCCTCAGCGGGACAGCAAGAGCTCTGTGCGCTATACAAGCCGGATAAACTGAAGGTGCTCTTTACCCCAGAAACCAAGGAAGGGGATCGGTT
>CALRRX020000429.1:0-3727 GCA_943370675.1 Reyranella massiliensis 521
ATTCACTTAAACTGAGTCTGAAGCTCTCCCCAAGCCAGGAAGATTCCTCCCTGCGCGGATTTGTAGTGTTCCATCTTTTCATAAGTGGAAAAAGCAACTACCTGAGAAGCCATGGGAGTCTGGAAGGATTCCCCTTTTAGGTAAAAAGCATTGGAAGCATCGATCAGCGCGTTGGGAAGCTCATAATCTGTCACCAAAATATGCTTATACTGCTGATCTTTTCCTTCAGGAGTGTCCAGGTATTGGAGCATGCAATTGACATCGTCAAAGACATACACTTTTCCCTTTTCGGTCACCAGTTCGGCTCCAAACTTGGGGTCCATGAGGGTCATTTTGCAATGTTGACATCCATCCTGCCCAAAGGCAATCGGACGGGGATCAGCAGAGCAGGCAGCGAAAATGACAGTGACAAGTAGAATTAGTGCAAATCGAAACATGAGGTAAAAGATTAAAGGGTGATAGTCATTTGGTAGAAGTTACCGGTTTTTCCATTTTATCGCGAACAATCGCCAGAATAAGCAAACAGGCCCCGCCGATCAAAATCCAGCTTCCGGTATCCGGTCCGGAGTAGGCGAGAAAATTCAGAAGTTCTTTGTATCCAATCAGGGGTGGCTGGTAGCTCATTCCCTCTACTTTGATGGCGGCCTTTGGATCAAGATGGTGACCGTAATCATAGCCCCATCGGTACATATCCGCCAATACTCCCATTCCAAACAGGGTGATCAGCGCAAAAAAACCATAGAGACTCCATCGCTTTCCGATCAGAAATGCCGCAAAACCCAAGGCGATCAATCCTGCTATGACATAAATGAGAAAGGTAAACTCAGGAAACATTTCGTTGCCGATGTGCCTCATTCCGATGTAATGGTTTACTCCGTTGATTTGGTCCACATTGCCGCTGAGGTGGTCTATCCAGATCTTCATATTCAGTCCTTCGGGATACTGGGGTGCCCAGAGGCTGATTTGCCAAAGCGGTGTAAAATAAGCCGGTACGATGGTGAGGGTAGCGAGCAAGATCAAAACCCGGTTGAAAAGACTAAGCGATTTCATGGTTGAATCGGTAAAAACCGCCGGTCCGCTTGAGACCGGCGATTGATTAGGAAATTATTGAGCTTCTCCGGTAGAGTACTTCAGCGGAGTATTGACACCTTTTGGAGACACCCTCATGTATCCCTGCATTTCCTGGTGAAGTGCAGAACAGAAGTCAGTACAATAGAATGGATAAACGCCCGGTCTGTCCGGAATCCACTTGTAAGTGGATGTTTCACCCGGCATGATCAAGATCTCGGCGGTGTTGGCGCCTTTGACAGAAAATCCGTGAGGAACATCCCAGTCTTGCTCGAGGTTGGTAACGTGGAAATACACCTCATCTCCTACGTTTACCCCTTCGATATTGTCCGGTCGGAAATTGGAACGGATAGAAGTCATGTAAACGTGGATTTCATTGCCCTTCCGCTCTACTCTGGCATCAGCGACTCCTTTGAGAACGTAAGGGTGATTGTTTTTCTCCAGCGGATAGAATTTCACCTGCTTGTCTTTGATCAGAGCGGCAGGGAATGCTTCTGCGTAGTGCGGCTCACCGATAGTCGGGAAGTCGAGGAGCAGCTGCATTTTGTCGCCCGAGATATCGTACAACTGCGCAGACTGAGTCAATTCAGGTCCGGTTGGGAGGTAGCGGTCTTTGGTGATTTTGTTGTAAGCAACCATGTACTTTCCGTGAGGCTTGCCGGTAGGTCCACCGGGGATCATCAAGTGTCCAACAGAATAGTAAGTTGGCACTCTGTCCACCACTTCAAGCGTTTCAATATTCCACTTCACAATCTCTGAAGACACGAACATGGAAGTATAGGCAAAGCCTTTTCCGTCAAACTCGGTGTGCAAAGGTCCAAGTCCTGGCTTTTCCACTTCACCGTGAAGTACAGACTCATATTTCAATACCGGCATTCCGTTTACCTCACCTTCAAAATCCTTGCTTTCGATGGCTGCGAGCATCTTGGTAAAGGAGAACACCGGGATCACTGCGGCAAGTTTTCCACTGCCGACGATGTATTCGCCGGTAGGATCGGTATCCGTTCCGTGAGGAGATTTAGGACAAGGGATGAAGTAAACGATGTCCTTCAGTTCTGTCGGATCCAATACAAGCACATCTTCTTTGATGGTGGAAGTAGCCGTATGGGTCTCCTCGTTCATCTTGTTGTGGGCATACTTGGCTTTCACTCTTTTACCCTTTCCTGCTTTCACATACTCTTCTGCTTTTTTCCAGTTGATGGCCATGATAAAATCCTTATCCTTTTGAGAAGCATTCACTTCCAAGAGGGTATGGGCCATTTCGGTATTGTAAGTAGAAAAGAAGAACCATCCATGGGATTTGTTTTTGCCGGCACGGGCCAAGTCAAAATTGAAAGGAGGCACCTCAATCTGAAAGGAAAGGTCCATATCACCTGACTCAGGATTGACACCGATAAAGGAGATGTGACCTTTGAAGTTTTCTTTGTACGAATCAATGGAAACATCTTGATTATCTCCTACCGGTACAGAAAAACGGGTTCCTGCCACCACATACTCCGTATTCTGAGTAATAAATGGAGAGGAGTGGTTACCTGCTGAATTCGGGATTTCGAGAATTTCTACCGTCTTGAAAGAGGTCAGATCCACCCGGGCAATCCTAGGGGTATTGTTTGCATTTCCAAAAGCCCATCTTGCATCGTGCTCGGCATTGGTAGTAGAGATGGCGATGTGGTGCAAATCATCCCAAGGCACAAATCCATGAGAAGTATTCAACATGGGCTTGGTTTCTTCAGAAAATCCCCAGCCGTTTTCCGGATGGACGGAGAACACCGGAAGGATTTTGAATACCCTGCCGGAAGGCAGACCGACCACTGACATTTGTCCGTTGAATCCTCCGGAAACAATGTTGTAAAACTCATCATGCGTACCCGGGGCAACATACACTTTGGAAGCCGCGTCGCCTGTGATGGCACTTTGCGCTCCTTTCGGTTTACAGCCTGGTGCTAGTGCAACGGCGGTCAAACCTATTGCTAAAAGCCAAACATTTTTTTGCATAGTGTTGGATTGATTAAAAGGTTAATTATTTCGCTGAGGCATCTCGCTCTCCTGCTTTTTCTTCGTCATTCTTTCTCATAAACTCGAGTATCCCTCTGGCATCGTCTTGAGTAATGTTCTGATTCGGCATACGGGTAAGACATTCCTCCAACAGCTTTTGTGCAGTAGGATCTTGCTCCAGCATGACATCCACATTGGTGATCATATTCATGATCCATTCCGGTCTTCTTCTGTTGGTGATGCCCTGAAAACCGGGACCCACCAATCGCTTGTCATTCAACTGGTGACAGGCGGTACATTTCATATCAACAATTGCCTTTCCTTTGTCGGCCAAGGCGGCATCCACGCCCGCACCCAAATCGACAGACTTGATTTCACCGACACCTTTTGGATCAGGTGCTGCTGCCTCAGTTGCCGCAGGTTGAGAAGATGCATCAGTTGAGGTAGCAGATTGATCTGTACCTCCACCACAAGCAGTCAGGAGTATCCCTAGGATTCCCGCTGACCAGAGCAGGGACTTTTTCATAGTTTGAGTTTTAACTTTTTTGAAATTGATTTTTGGGTTGGATATGTTTTGAAGTGAAGTTTTCTGTGAAAGGACTTGTGTCAACAAGGTGCCCAAAGCGATCGGGAAAAGGGCTGAGGCAAGAAAAAGGTAGAGATG
>CALRRX020000430.1:0-3719 GCA_943370675.1 Reyranella massiliensis 521
GGGAGTGAAAATCTCCAAAATCAAAAACCTAGAAGATGACATCGCTCTGAGTTTGGCGGCTTTGGGGATTCGTATCATCGCGCCCATTCCGGGCAAAGGAACTATCGGTATCGAGGTGCCAAATAAGAATCGGGAATTGGTGCCTGCAAGGGCAGTCTTGGGTACGGAAAAGTTCATGAAGTCGGACAAAGATCTTCCGATAGCCCTGGGTAAGACCATTTCGAATGAAGTCTTTGTAGCCGACTTGGCAAAAATGCCTCACCTACTCATGGCCGGTGCCACAGGTCAGGGTAAGTCTGTGGGATTGAATATGATTCTGGCCTCGCTGATTTATAAGAAGCATCCCTCCCAGCTAAAGTTTGTTCTAGTCGATCCAAAAAAGGTGGAATTGACGCTCTTCAATAAAATCGAACGGCACTTTTTGGCTAAGCTTCCAGGATCTGAAGAAGCCATCATCACCGATACTAAAAAGGTCATCTACACGCTCAATTCCCTGTGTATCGAGATGGATAATCGCTATAACTTGCTCAAGGATGCGGGTTGTAGGAACCTTAAAGAGTACAACGCCAAGTTCATCGCACGTAAACTTAATCCCAATAAGGGCCATTATTTTATGCCCTATATCGTCTTGGTGATTGACGAGTTGGCGGATTTGATGATGACGGCAGGAAAGGAAATCGAAGCGCCGATCGCCCGTTTGGCTCAGTTGGCAAGAGCGATTGGGATTCACTTGGTAGTCGCAACACAACGACCTTCGGTCAATGTGATCACAGGTATTATCAAGGCCAACTTCCCCGCACGACTTTCTTTTAGAGTGACCTCCAAAATCGACTCGCGTACCATCCTTGATGCCGGTGGGGCTGATCAGTTGATTGGTCAAGGTGATATGCTTCTTTCCCATGGGTCAGAAATGACCAGAATCCAGTGTGCCTTCCTCGATACACCTGAAGTAGATCACATTTGCGATTGGATTGGGGAGCAAAAGGGCTATTCCTCCGCGTATTTATTGCCTGAATTTGAAGGGGAAGACGGGGATGGCTCAGCAAAAGACATTGATCTTTCTGATCGGGACCCACTTTTTGATGAGGCAGCTAGATTAATTGTACTTCATCAGCAAGGAAGCACTTCTTTGATCCAACGAAAACTCAAGCTAGGATACAACCGGGCTGGTCGAATTGTAGACCAATTGGAGGCGGCTGGAGTAGTTGGACCATTTGAGGGTTCTAAAGCGCGTGAGGTCTTGATTCAAGACGAAGCCAGTTTGGAACGGTTATTGAATAACCTATAAACGCTGTTTTCCCAGTTCCGGCAGCGTGATTCCATGAAATTCAACTACCTTCTTTTCTCTCTTTTTTTGCTGATTGGCGTGGCTTTTCAAAGCTTCGCTCAAAAAGACCCCAAGGCAAAAGCTGTGCTTGACGGCATGAGCCAAAAGTACCAAAGCATGAAGGGGTTTACCGCCAGCTTTGATTACACGTTTCAAGATGGAGGCGGTGCTGGTGACCGACAGACTGGTGAAATAGCAGTAAATGGAGAAAAATACCGCCTTAAGCTACCCGATCAGGAAATCTACAATGACGGTAAGACCGTCTGGACCTTTATCCAAACCAATTCCTACAAAGAAGTCACCATCAATGATGCCACGCAGATGGAAGGTGAATTGACTCCCTCCAACATTTATAAAATGTACCAGACGGGCTTCAACTACAAGCTACTAGCTGATAAAACCTATCAGGGAAAACAAGTGAGCGTCGTAGAATTAACAGCACTCAAAGCAAATGCGCCCTTTAAGCAAGTGAAATTGATGGTAGATAAGACGACCAAGGACCTGCTAGGTTGGGAGATGTTTGATGGTCAGGGAGGAGTTTTTTCGTATTCCTTCAAAAACATGAAAGCTGCCCCAAGCCTCCCTGCAGATTACTTTGTCTTTGATGTGAAAAAGCATCCTGGGATAGAGGTGATTGATTTGAGGTAAAAGAGGTTCCTGTAAATTTTCCCGCCCTCATCCTTTGCAAGGAAAAAGTTGAATATCAAATCAAGACTACTTTTTAGGTATGGTTTTAATCCAGTTTTGGATGATGTCCAAGCCGTATTGGGTCAGGTAGGCTTCGGGATGGTATTGGATTCCCAAGACGGGTAAGGTCCTATGTGCGATTCCCATGATTTCCCCCCTTTCAGTCTCCAAAATCGATTCCAGACTATCCGGCAATTCGGTCAATTGGAGTGAATGGTAGCGGGTCACCTGAAAGATTGCGGGAAGACCTTGGGTGAAAAAGTGGGACTTGGTCTGATGAACTGAATGGACTTTTCCGTGGATAGGCACAACGTTTTTGACCAGTTTGGCACCGAAAAATTCCCCAATCGCCTGATGACCGAGGCAAACTCCGAGGATGGGAATTTGATCGACATATTTTTCCAGAATGGGCATCAAGTTGCCTGAAGCAGAAGGCGTTCCAGGACCGGGAGAAAGAATCAAGCCCCTGAAATCGATCTTTTCGATTTCCGCCAGCGTCACATCATTTCTTCGGATGATCAGTTCCACGCCGGTTTGCCGGATCAGATCGGCTAGGATATGGCTGAAGGAATCAAAGTTGTCAATCAGCAGCAGCATCTTTCCTGAACTCTTTCACGATTTCGTCCATGGTCTCGATGGCTTGCTTGACTTTGGGGAAAATGGGCTCGAGAACCCAAATCACGCTCGGCGCGAGTGGCTCGATGTATTGGAGGTATTCGCTTTTCGCCCGCCATTCTCGTGGCATTTTCAGGTCAAACTGTAGCGAAAGCCACATAAACAGGCTGATGAAAAATCCGGATTTGACAATTCCCAAAATAGCTCCGGCGATGCTGTCAAATCCTCCAAGAAGGATCATGTCCATCATTTTTTTTAACACCCAGCCAGCCAGATTGACAATAATCAAGGTTAAAAAAAACACAATCAGAAAGGCCATGATCGGAAAGGCAAAAGTCAGTTCGTCCAGATGCTTCGCCAAAAACTTGCTGACCGGATCCATGAAATATACGCCTAGAATGATGGCCAACACAAAGCCTATGAGACCTACAATACTGAGCAGCAAGCCTTTCCTGTAGCCCTCATAGGCTCCCAATCCGATCAGGATCAAAATTAGAATATCAATCGGTGCCAAATCAGCTGTTAAGCAGAGATTTTACTTTTTCAGAAATTGCCTTTCCGTCAGCCTTTCCAGCCAACTGCTTGCTTGCCACGCCCATCACTTTTCCCATGTCTTTTGGGCCGGCAGCACCGGTAGTACTGATGATTTCTTGGATAGCTACAGTCAATTCCTCATCGGTCAAGGCCTTTGGCAAAAACTCTTGGATCACGGCCAACTCAGCCAATTCCACTTCCAAAAGATCTGCTCTGCCTTGTTTCTCATAAATATCGGCGGAGTCTTTCCGCTGCTTGGCAGCTTTGGTCAAGAGCTTCATTTCGTCATCCGCGCTCATGCTCCCGGAAAAACCCTCTTTGGTCTCTTCCAGCAAAATCATCGATTTGATGGCTCGCAAGGCGGTCAATCGTACCTTGTCTTTGGCGATCATGGCGGATTTTATTTGACTTTCTACATTCTGCTTTAAACTCATTCGTCCTAAGTTTGTGTTACTACTTCAATACCGGGTAAAAATACCCCTTTTTCCTTGCCGATATGACAAAGCTGAGTGTAAATATCAATAAGATCGCCACCCTGCGCAATGCCCGTGGTGCC
>CALRRX020000431.1:0-3715 GCA_943370675.1 Reyranella massiliensis 521
AATTCTTTTCGTCAAAGAACCATCGACTGCGGTGACAAACACCTCACCTCGAGCGATAAAGGCAATCTCTTTTCCGTCAGGGGAAATAGACATTTCACGTACTCCTCCATTGATGGAGATGTAGTTGTCGGGATTGGAAATGGCCTGAGTGGCAATGGTGACATCCAGTTTTTTGGGCTGAGCGCCTTTTTTCAAGGTGTACAATTGACCATCGTAACTGAAACTCATCGTACCATCCTTGGCAATAGTCAGAAATCGAACAGGAAAATCTTTGAAACTGGTCAAGGCCTGAGTTTGGCTTGGATTGGCTACAGGCATGCTGTAGACGTTGAAGCTTCCGCTTGCTTCGCTGAGGTAGTAGATTTCGGATTCATCAGGAGAAAAAACCGGGTTTCGGTCTTCTCCATAAAACTTGGTGAGCATTACGTGCTCATTTTTTCCTGCATCATACATCCAAATATCCCGGGCAATTCCGGACTGATGATGCTTTCTCCATTCGTTTTCCCCACCTTTTTTATCATGATAAATCATCTTGGAGCCGTCCTTGGAGCTTTGAACATACTCTGCGGGGATGGTCCAAATCTGATCTACCCGACCACCTTTTTTATTTACCTGATAGAGTTCTGGCTGAGAACCTGTGGGATATTGACGATGCTCTGCAATGTCCATTCTGGCTGCTCCAAAAATGACCTTCTGACCATCCGAGCTAAAATCATGAGGCATCTCATCTGTCGAGTGATATGTCAGTCTTTGGGCTTCTCCCCCTCCTGCACTCATGATAAATACATCAAAATTACCATAGCGATCCGAGGCAAAAGCAATATGCTGTCCATCGCGTGACCAAACAGGCTTGAAATCATGAGCCTCATGGAAGGTCAATTGGGTGGCTTTCCCTCCCGAACTTGGGACAAGGTAAAGGTCACCTTTATAAGTAAAAGCTATCTGGCTGCCGTCAGGAGAAATAGCCGGATAGCGTAGCCAGTTGGCAGAAGTTTGAGCTTGGACTCCACTGCCCATAAGCAAAGAAGCTCCAAAAGCCAGAGTTAGAAACCGTTTTATCATATATATCAAAAGGATTTGTACGAAAGTAAACAAATTAACCTAGGCCAAAGAGGGATGTTTTGAGGAATGGCTGAAAGTAAAAGGAATGCTATTTTCAGAGGAGTTGAATTGAGATGGAAATTTCCATACTCCCCCGATAACCCTATATTTGCGGGCAATTAAAAACGACCTTTTCCCGATGAATTCATTTATACAAGAGCTGAAATGGAGAGGAATGCTCCAGGACATGACACCTGAAATCGAAGAGCACCTTGCCAAAGGAATGGCTTCCGCTTATCTGGGGTTTGATCCTACAGCAGATTCCCTGCATATCGGCCACTTGGTAGGTGTGATGACTTTGCTACATTTTCAAAGAGCTGGCCACAAGCCTTTCGCACTCGTAGGTGGTGCTACCGGTATGATCGGTGACCCCTCTTTCAAATCAGCAGAGAGAAATCTATTGGACAAAGCCACCTTGGACCACAATGTGAAATGCATTCAGGGCCAATTATCCAAGTTTTTGGACTTTTCAGGTGCCACTTCCAACAAAGCCGAACTGGTCAACAATTACGATTGGATGTCCCAGTTTTCCTTCTTGGATTTTATCCGAGACGTGGGAAAACACATCACCGTCAACTACATGATGTCCAAAGACAGCGTAAAAAGAAGACTGGAAGACGGAAATGGGCTTTCTTTCACCGAGTTCACCTATCAGCTGATTCAGGGCTACGATTTCTACCACCTTTGGAAAAACAACAACTGCACAATCCAGCTTGGAGGATCTGATCAGTGGGGAAATATCGTTACCGGGACGGAATTGATCAGAAGAATGGGCGGAGGAAGTGCCTATGCGTTGACTGTTCCTTTGATCACCAAGGCCGATGGAACTAAGTTCGGCAAGACAGAAGGTGGCTCCGTGTGGTTGGATCCTGAAAAGACTTCTCCGTATGCCTTCTACCAGTTTTGGCTCAATGTCTCTGACGAAGACGCCGCCAAATACATCCGGATTTTCACCGTCCTGGATCAGCAAACCATCGAAAGCTTGGAAGCTGAACATGCCCAAGCTCCGCACCTTAGATTGCGTCAAAAAGAAATAGCCAAGCAAGTGACTACCATGGTGCACAGCGAGGAAGACTATGATATGGCAGTGAAGGCTTCTGAGATCCTTTTTGGAAAGTCTTCGACGGAAGATTTGGCTTCCTTGGACGAACGTACCTTCTTAGCTGTATTTGAAGGAGTGCCGCAGGTACAGCTAAGCAAAGAAGAATACGCTTCGATCGAGAATGTCTTGGATCTTTTTGGAGAAAAAACCCAAGCTCAAATCTTCCCTTCCAAAGGAGAAGCGCGCAAAATGATCCAAGGCGGTGGAGTCAGCATCAATAAGGAAAAAGTAGCTGATCCAAACGCTCCATTGACCTTCAACCTGTTGCAGGGAAAATACCTTTTGATCCAAAAAGGAAAGAAAAACTACTACATTCTGGAAGTAAAATAAATCCCCTGATTCTCAGTAAAAAGGCCTCAAAAATTGAATTTGAGGCCTTTTTTTATTGAATCCAGTTCGAAAACAGACTTATTTTTGACCGAGATTTAATATCTTTGATGCCACTTTTATTTCAAACTTGAACAAGTCATGGCAGGAGAAAAAAATAAAGAAAAACTCATCCTCGATTCAGCAGTAGCGCTTTTTACCACCAAAGGATTCAATGCCACTCGCATGGAAGATGTGGCCAAGCGGGCAGGAATCAGCAAAGGCCTCACCTATTTTTATTATAAAAACAAAGAAGATCTGTTCATGGCTTTGACCAAAAAGGCTTTTGATCAGTTTAAAGAAGAGTTCCGTGAGTCCTTCCGGTCCAAAGGAAAAAACGGATTAGAAATGATTACGGATGTGGTCCAGCGAGTTTGGGTTTTCGCCAAAGAACAACCCGTATACTACCAGGCAATTCTCCACTTTTTGGATGTGATGAAAAAGTACACCAATCCAAGCCTTCGACATGAAATCGATCCACTTATCTTGGATTCCTCTCATTTCCACAAGCTATTGGAACTCCACCATGAACCAGCAAGAATTGGAATTCAGATGGTTTCTCAGGGAATCAAAGACGGAAGTATCCGTCCGGAATTGCAGCCTGAGATCACCTTTTACACCATTTGGAGCATGATTATTGGCTTTGAAAAAATGAGTGGACCGATCGAGTATGAAGGAAAAGAGACCAAAATCAGCCCTGAATCTTGGCAACCCGGCTTCATCAAACTAATGCAAGATATGCTTAAAGGAACCGTGCAGGCTAGCAAGCCACAGATTGTACAGGCCAGCCTTTTCTGATGCGAAACTTAGCTCTGATTATTCTAGCATCGATTGTGCTGAGTTCATGCTCACCCAAAACAAGTATCGATCTAGTAATCAAAAATGCCTCGATAATTTCACTGAATTCAGGTCAAGTCCAAACTGGTCAAGTCATTTTGATCAACCAAGATCGAATCCTGACTACCGGAGGCGATAGCTTGTTGAACAAGTATAAAGGCAAATCCGAAGTGGATGCCCAAGACCAATTCGTTCTTCCTGGACTTTGGGACAATCACGTCCATTTCGGAGGTGCAGATTACATCGATGAAAACGAGCAGTTGCTTCCGCTATATCTGGCTTATGGGGTCACTGCTGTGAGAGATGCGG
>CALRRX020000432.1:0-3708 GCA_943370675.1 Reyranella massiliensis 521
TTATCAGGTACTTCGGGCTGAATGGCTGTTGGGATTCTAAGTTTGAGTTCACACTCTTCTTCAGTCACGAATTCTATCTGGTAGGCACATCCTTCCTCACTCACTACGACTACTTCATACTTCCCTACTTCCAATGGTTTGAAACTGGAAGAAGTGGAAACTAGATTCCCCTCAAAATACCATTCATAAGAGCTGAAATTTCCAGGATTTAGTGTCGGTCCAATTTCATACCTAGGACAGACTTGGTAAGATGACTTTAATTGAGGTCTGATTTGGTCAGTACTTCGGATGACTAGTTGACTAGCACGTCCAAGGATACATCCAAAAGAATTAATCAGCCTTACTTCATAAGTGCCTTCCTGGGTTGCTAAAATTTCCTCGCTGTTAGTAAATTGATTCAATTGAGAGGTATTGTTGCTTAAGTCGGTGTACCACCATTGGATCGTTTGTACAGATTCAAGGTTTGCCTCCACCTTAAGCGCTGCATCCGGCTGGTCAGGGCAAAGTGTTTCGGAAATTATCTGGCTACTTACTTCTAGGATTGGAATAGGTATGGTAAATGGAACCGTACTTTCACTGCATGATAAAGACCCTTTCGGCTGGACTTCCAACGAAAATTCGCCATACGAATTGGAAAGCAATTCAAAATCAGTTGAAACAAGTGCACCTGATGAATTTCTCCAGAAAAAATCCACTTCGCTCAGGGCATAATTGCTGACTTCAGCCCGATAAGTATATGTACCATCGCAAGAAAGATCGACCAATTCAGGTTGAAAAAGTACAGGTTGTTTGATCGTAACAGTAAATTCTTTTTGCTCAGGGCAAAGTGGCCACGTTACATCTGGATTATATCCTAATATCGTGTAATCACCGGCTTGATCAAGAATGAACTGATCCCCATTTGATTTCGTGATTTGGCTGCCATCAGGATAGGTCAGGGTATATTCGAGATCTGGTGACCCGATGGGTAAAAGCTCAAAAGGATCGCAAATTACCAGATTACCGGGGATTTCGAAGTCAACTTTATTGGGAACTAGGTCGATTTTAAGGCTGCTTCTTCCGAGTTCGCAATTTTTGTTTATGCTGGGAATTCTACTGAAAACGGATGCCTCGTAAATTCCTTCTTCCTCTACAGTTACCTCGTATTTATTCTTGAATTGTGGTAGTTCTTCAATATTTCCAGCATCATCATACCTTCTCCATTCCACATCTGTTATTTCCTCCGGAAAAGTTGTAGTCAAACTTAGTATTGCCCTTGGACCAAATTCACAAAATTTTGTGGAAGAAAGATTAACATCAACAAAGAGTATGGGTTCCTTGATTTCAAATTCGGTAGGAGGTATTGGACAAGCCTCACTTTTGATTGGTTGAACATTCAATTTGAATAACCCATTGGAGACTGGATTTAAGAATTGTCCTGTCCCTACCAACTCGTTTTTTTCATTAAACCATTGGAATTTTACTGTGTTTGGATCAATCCCTTTGATATCGGCCTCGTAGGTTCGGTTCCCGAAACAATCCTGATCGATCAACTTAGGCTCGTAAGCGATGGGGTCTACCAGACTGACCACAATTTTTGTCTGTGAGGGACATATAGTTGGATCACTCAGATTTTTTCCGATTAAGCGGTATTCCCCTTCCTCATCTAATGTAAAAGGAGTTCCTTTTGGTTTGGTTTGTGAAATTCCCGAAGGATTAACTAAAGTAAATTCAAGGTTCTGATTGGTTTGAGGAATTAATTCATAGGATTGGCAAATTGTAAGCTCACTTGGAACCGAAAATTGGGTTTGTGTCAAGCTCGGGATTTGTAATTCTTGTGACTCTGGAATATTGCAATCATTTGGGCTGAGTACCTCCACAAAATAGACGCCCCCAGGTATGGAAATCGGGATTTCTGACACATTGGTAAATGCCGCTTCCTTTACTAAGGTGCCTTTTTGATTGATTATTTTATAGCTTCCAGTAGATGGAGGGTTGTCAAATTTGAGTACAAATGATCCTTCTGATTTTCCATCGGGAAGACAAGTTTCCCCGACGATGTTTTCAATAGAAAATAGTAATTGAGAGGGAGGGTTTTCTAAAGGGACTATAGATCCAAATCCATTTGAACAGCTACCTAATACACCAATAAGGGAATATGTGCCACTTTTCAGCCCAGTTATCACATAGCTTTGACCTGCACTGATGGATGGTGTGCTTATCCCCAGACCTTCAACCATCACGTAGTCAAGATCTGTGATAGCCTCTATGGTTAGGGTTCCATTAAATGAATCACAATCCGTAGCATCCTTAGAAGGATAGACTAAAAAGTCTGGCTGTGGATTGTAGGTGATTGGTAAGGATTTTTTGACTAGGCAAGAAGGATTGATGGAAGGATCTGGAGTGAAAGTAATGGTGTAATTCCCCTCGCCTTCTGTAAGCTGTTGGTTTGGTACCACATTAATTGAGTTCCCATATCCAAGGGAAATGGTTATCGAGCTTCCGTTTTTTTGTGCGGTCCAATTGCCAATAATAGAAGAACTTGCAGATAGATTAGTGGGTAAATCCGGACAAACGATAGGCTGGCTTACTGAAATTGTATAATCTACGACCTTTGAAACTTGGGTTGATTTTTGGGTTTCACAAACCTTATTTCCATTCAAATCTAAAATGAATAAGGTTACTGAATATTTTCCCGGAATGTCTGTAGAAAACGAGTTTTGACTTGAGACTAATTTACCAGAATCGTCATACCATTCGAATGAGTAGTTGGAGAAATTAGCTGAGGAAGGATCTATCGCAGATAGATTGATATTTTCTCCTTCGCAAAAGGAATAATTGGAGTTAAGAATCAAGCTTGGGCCCTGAATGACCTCCACACTTTTGGATTCCTTATGAATTTCAATTCCTCCTCTTATGACAGTCAAGGAAATGGTATATTTTCCATTTTGGGAAAAGGTGAAGGAAATCTCTTGAAAAGTGGACCCTCCCAATCGGTCAAATACCAAGGAATTGGAAGGGTCGGTGATTTCCCATTTGTAAATATCAATCGCAGGGTTGCCTCCTCCAGAATAACTGGCTAGGACACTTCCAAATGCATTGCAGAGTAATTCGGGGCCTGTAAGTTTTGGTAAATTATTTGAGTAGGATCTGGATTCAAAGGATTCAAAAATTGAATCTTTATTTTTCCATATAGATTCTCCCCAACCTTTTTTCCATAAAAAAAGAAGGATCAAAAAGAAAACTGCACAAAGGAGAAAAACACGTGATTTTTGCAAAATTATTTTTAAAACAACTCGTAATCAGGCAACTAAATTAAGAAAATTTGCCTCTGATAAAAATTATCAAAATATTAGTAAAAAGCTGTTTAGCAGACTTACCTCACAAACACCCAATCACTTCCAGAACTCAATCCTTCCGAATATTCATATCCAGCTTCTTGAAAGGTTTTAAGCTGTTCGGGGTTGGTGAATTTTTCCTTGATAGCGAAGTTGGTCATCATGCCTCTTGCCTGCTTGGCGAAAAGGCCTATGATCTGATAAGATCCATTTTTATATTCCTTGAAATGAATAGTTACCACAGGTACTTTTAGCGCTTTCAGGTCTACTGCCTTGAAATATTCTTGTGAAGCCAGATTGACAAGGGTTTTGCCTTGGGAAGCTTCATTGAGCGCTTTGGCGATTTTGCTTCCCCAATAGTCGTAGAGATTTGCTCCTTTTTTGGTCTCTA
>CALRRX020000433.1:0-3703 GCA_943370675.1 Reyranella massiliensis 521
AAAGTCATGGCCTAATCGGTGATTGATCGAAGACATGCCTGAAGCAAGCTGCATCCCGATTTCCTTAAGTCGGGTGTAGACTTCTGGGTGGGAATTAAGGTAATTGAGCATGGTCAATCCCGCTGCCATGGCAATTGGATTACCTGAAAGGGTACCAGCCTGATAGACCGGCCCTGCAGGAGATACAAATTCCATGATTTCTTTTTTGCCTCCGTAGGCTCCGACCGGCATACCTCCACCGATGATTTTACCCAACGTAGTCATATCAGGAGTTACCCCGAAAAGCTCCTGAGCTCCACCTTTTGCCAATCGGAAACCCGTCATCACCTCGTCAAAAATCAAGACGATTCCCTCTCGGGTACAGATGTCTCTCAAGCCCTGCAAATAGCCGGGATTTGGAAGGCAAAGCCCCATATTTCCAGGAACCGGTTCCAAAATCAAGGCTGCGATTTCGCCCTTGTTAGCAACTACCAAGGTCTCGATAGCTTCAAGGTCATTATAGGGAGCGAGCAAGGTATCTTTTGCTGTACCGACCGTCACACCCGGAGAATCAGGATTACCCATGGTAATCGCACCGGAACCTGCAGAAATCAGGAAAGAATCCCCATGACCGTGGTAATGGCCTTCCATTTTGATGAATTTATCACGGCCAGTGTAGCCTCTAGCCACACGGATGGCAGACATGGTCGCTTCTGTACCGGAGTTGACCATTCTAACTTTTTCCACCGAAGGCACCATGCTTACGATCAGTTCGGCGATCTCCACCTCTCTGGCTGTGGGAGCTCCAAAAGAGGTACCGTTTTCCATGGCTTTGATCACTGCCTCACGGATCATCGGATGATTATGCCCTAGGATCATCGGTCCCCAACTGTTGATGAGCTCGATGTAAGAGTTGCCATCCTCGTCATAGAGGTAAGCTCCATTTGCTTTTTGGATGAAAATCGGTTCACCTCCTACCGCACGGAAGGCACGAACAGGCGAGTTTACCCCACCTGGAATAAAGTTTTTTGCATGGGCAAAAAGCCGCTTGCTTTCAGAAATCTGCATGATTTATCGTAATGGAATCAACTCTCCGGATTCAAGCTTGAAAACCGGCGAATAGGTGTTGTTGTTTGTGTTTTGGAAATTAAATCCCCAAGTCAATTTTCCCGGCTGATATCCTTTTTGATCAAGGGTAACTCGAAGGTCGTAGTCATAGACAAATTGGGCATTGGCCGAAATCCAATAGACCAATTCAGCTCCTAGAATGACATTCAAAGACGGATACACGAGGTAAGTATCATAAAATGACTTTCTGAATTGGCTCATTTCCTCCGATTCAAATTTTGGAGTATTGTTAGAGATGAAGTAAAAGTTAGGAAACTCCAGCATCTCGTAATTGGCAAAATTGAAGCCCAACCAAGAGTCCATGACGAGCATAGGAACGGAGGTTGAGATACTTTCCATCAAGGCAAAAACCGGCTGCGCAATCGCTGGATCATCTGTCAAAAGGATGACTTGATTTACATCGGGATTATTTCCTCTTCGTACTCCCAGCCCTTGAAGAAAAGTAGAAGCAGATCGTGGATCAATTTTTTGCGATTTTGCAATTCGGAACCCAGCCTGAGTAAGTTCTTCCTGAAGCAATTGAGCTAATCGCTCATCTCGGGCACTGCCACTGTAAGCAATAGCGACTGATTTACCCCAATTTTGAGTCTTGAGTGAAGCCACTATGCCTTTTGACAGAGAGGCAACTGAAGGTCGAAACAAATAACTGTATTCAGTCTGCTCAAATCGCTCTCCTAGATTAGAAAGGGGATGGATGAAAGGGATTTTCTGAGCTTCTGCAAATGCACTGACCAGATCGGATTCGTCAGGATAGATTGGACCAATAATTACATCAGCTGCCAAAACCGCAGGATCTTTCAAGATGGAATTCAACTGATTGAGGTCCCTTTTAGAATCAAAGGTATTCAGGTTGATCTGCACGCCCTGAGCCTTAAGCTGCATGACTCCTGCCTCAATTCCTTGGTAAAGTTCCAGCATAAAATCTGTAGCTCCCAAAGTGGAGATCGTTTGTCCTGAACCATTGGTAAATGGCAAAATCACCACTACATCCAAGGTTTGATCTTTTGGAAGCCCCTTTACACCTGACTTTAGTACCTGATTTAAAGCCATACGCTCAGAGGAAGACATGACTGTTTTTTCTTGCAAGACCTTGGCTAAAGCAGCGGTGTAACCCTGATTGGTCTTAAATTCTTCCAGATTGGTAATCAGAAAACTAGTTGTAGAACCTTTTAAAAACTCGAAAGTAGCATTGTAAGACTTAGTCAAAATCGCCTCGTTTTTGATCTGGCCGATCATCCTTAACCCATCCAATGGTTGGCTATTTTGAAAATAGGCTACCGCAAGGAGGTAGATCATTTCATCGGATTGATTCCATGTTTTTCCATAAATAGGGCGTAGAGACTCAATAGCCAATGCAGGCTGATTGACTTTCAGAGCCGCCTCTGCCGTGTGAAAAGCGGCATAGTAAGAGAGATTGCCATACTTAGACTCATCCAAAAACTCCTTAAACAAATTAATGGATGACCAGTAATCCTTTGTAGAGAGAGCAGCTTTTGCTTTGGTGTAGTTTTCGGGAAGATTTTGAGCACTTGCGTGTCCTAGTACAAAAAATAGAGAAAGGAGGAGGAGAATTCTTCGCATGTTCAAGCAGGATTGACAGGGCTTATAAGAGTGCCAAATTTAAGCCAATATTTTCAAACCTGAAGGGAGAGTCGATTCATATCTGGGATTGAGTAAAGTTCAACCCATATTTTGAACTTCAATTTTATCAGGGATTACCATATGGAAATTTCTCGTTGGTATCTGGGCTGATAGGAATTGAAAAGGTTGATCACTGCGGTGATTTCATGGGTACCTCCCGGCATGAGGTAGCTTTTCTGGACAGGCAGCTCATAGAGGTAGCCAATACGCATGTTTTGAGTCAGAAATCCAAAATTGAAATTGGTTGCATAACTCACCCGCTGGCCTGCACCTACCCACACTTTATTCATTAAGAGCGCCTTGACATTGAGCTCCATGACTTCGGGAAGGTCTTTTCTGGATCTATAAAAACCATTGATAATCAGAGCCAGTTGATCAGTCAGTGATTCTCTCACTCCGAATTGCACCATTTTTTCAGCAGGATAGGCATTCATGAAACGATCCCCTTTGGTCAGCTGACCGCCATTTACTCGGTGAATCCCATAAGAGAGGTAGTATTTTTTATGGGTAAGTGCCAAACCGACATTAAAGTCCACCACCTGCATATTTGAGAATTGGCCGAGGTATTCTCCAAAAACGGGATCGTTTTGCTCCTCCCAAGTCAGGGAATTCCCATCCAATCTGACCGATTGTTGAATGACACCTGCCCCGAGTCGGAGATTATGACTTTCCGACAACCGGATTCTGGAAGCGTAGGATAAAATGAATTCATTTTCTCGAAATGCACCATTAGACTGGCTGAGCACGCTGGCTGAAATAGCGTTTTTACCCATCAAGGCAGGATCTTCCAGGCCTGCCATTTCCCCAAAATCAACTTCGGTACTGAAGAAAAAAGTCTTTGGCGCACCTTCCATCCCAGCCCATTGATTTCGGACAAACCCTCTTACAGTGGACCCCTCATATCCTGTCAGTCCGGGATTAAAATATCCTTGGAAGTGAGAAAATTGGGAAGTGA
>CALRRX020000434.1:0-3697 GCA_943370675.1 Reyranella massiliensis 521
TGATGTTGAATTTGATACTCAGGGAATCTACCGACTCCTTCCCCTTAATGATTTGATGAACAACTTGAAGTTTGAAGTCGATATCATACTTGATTTTTCTGCTCATAGAAATGCCCCCAATAAGTGTCTAACTTTTTGGGGGCAGATCAACTATAAGCGGGGCGTTTTTCATTTATCCTGAAGGGCATTGCATCGGTCGTAAGATGGGTCGATGTCTATGAACACATCTTCTTTTGCCGTCACAAACCATTTGCTCAGAATTTCATCTTCTTTTCGTCTGAGTGTGGCAGCCTTTAATTTTTCGTAGTCATCTTCAAGATTAGCCTTGTGTGCAGGGTATCTGGCTTTGTAGAACAGAATCCTCACCTTGGTGCCTTCTCTAGGATCTTCAAAACGAAGAGGAGGAGTCATGTCTCCCACTTTCATCGTGTCGATGGTGAAATAAAGCACAGGATCCTCCAAAGTTCTTAGAGATAATCTATTTGAATTGGTAGCAGGGTCGGTAAAAAAGCCTCCGGCATCCGAAGTTGCTCTATCATCAGAATATTCCTTTGCGGCTTTAGCAAAATCGATTTTACCAGAAATAATTTCCTTTTTAAGGCTATCCAAATAGCGTTCAGCGTTCAGGATATCCTCTTCGGTTGCTTTAGGGATTCGAAGGATATGCCTTGTATTGTAAGTGTTCCCTTTGATCTCCAAGAGTTGAATCATGTGAAAGCCAAATTGAGTTTCCACGGGATCGGAGATTTCCCCAGGTCTAAGACCCAACGAGGTAGCTTCATATTCAGGTGCTAATTCTCCTCTTCTGAAAAATCCAAGGTCACCACCCTGTGCTGCTGAACCAGGGTCTTCGGAATATTTGGTAGCCAACTCAGCGAAAGTCGATTTCCCACTCAGAATGTCCTCCTTGAATCCCAATAACTGTTTGATAATTTTATCTCTCAGATCTAAGCTTGGTATGGGCTTACGAACAATCTGTCCTACAGTGGCTTCCGAGGTAAATAAAGGAAGCGAATCTCTTGGGATAGTATTGAAAAAAGCCCTCACCTCTGCAGGTGACACCGTGATTCCTTCAGTAATCTTTGATCTCATTTTTTGAACAATGAGCTGCTCTCTGATGACTCCTTCGATTTCTGCTTTCAACTGGTCTGCTGTTTTGCCATAGATTTCTGCAAGCATATTTTCATCTCCACCGAATTGCTGCATGACCATACCAAAACGATTGTTGGTCTGTACGAGTACTTCAGCATCTGTGACGACCACGGAGTCAATCTCCGCTTTGGCTACCATCAATTTGTTGATCAGTAAGCTTTCAAAAACGGAGCACCTATCAGGGGCTTCCATCCCTTGTTGGGATTGAGCTATGGCTTCTATGTAGGTCTTTTGAACCTCAGATTCCAACACAATATTGTTGTCAACTTTGGCTACGATTTTATCTACAACCTGTCCCGAAGGAGGAGCTTCTTGGCCATATACATTTGCCAAAATCAAGAAACCCAAAAGGCTCGGAATAAGTCGGTTTACTAATTTCATATTTGCTGCAATCAGTTCATTGAAGTTTTATAGATCAAAGAATCATTGATTCAATGCCACAAAAGCTTCTTCTTTAACGGTGTTATTGACCTGAATAGGATATTTTCCTTTCAGTATTTGGGTAAGTGTTTTTTCGAGGTAATCTTGGTAATCTCGGATCACAAGGCCTCTGGATTCTTCAAATTCGCGAGGTCCTGAAGGTATTTTTTGACCAAGGTTAACCAGATAGGTACTTCCATCTACCATGATTTCTTGGTACGGTAATTCTAGATTTACTTTTGACAAAACCGGATGATCTTGGTATTCAAAAGTTCCGGATTCGGAGGTGAAAGCCAAAGGAGAATTGGTCTTATAGCTAGATTCAAAGTTTTGGAAAGAAGTAGGATTAAAACCTGAATTCTGTAGTGCTTTCCTTGCTGTTTCCAGTTTTGTCTGATCGATGACTCTGACGATGGATGCCTCTACCCGGTTTTTCCATTGGTAGTTCGCAATGTTTTTTCTGAAAAACTCAACTTGGCCCAAGGAGTCGGTGATTCCTTTCTGCCAAACCTCCTGGTTCATCAAGGAAAACAACAAAATTCCATCTCGGTACTCCTTTAGTAGCATTCCATATTCCTTGTTGTTTGCCTCGAGATCTGTCTCCTCCGTGTCATTCAGCACTTGAGCTACAAATCGTTCATACCATACGTCGAATGTTCCGCCGTTTCCTCTAGGAATGTATTCTTCTTCCTGCATGTACTTCCAAAGGTCAGCACCTTTATATTCTTTGCCTTGAAGGGTAAATAATTCTGTGGAAAGGAGATTGGATGACTCTAAAACAGCTCCAAAACCAGATTTTGGGGTTTGATTCAGAGTCATTGAGAATTTGGACAGATTCTGCTCATTTTCCTTAAATCCGGATCGGGCTTTTTGGACGGCAACTACTTGAGACTGGATCATTCCCGATCTTGAATCTCTCAATAATCTGGATCTGATGCTTTCCTCCAGTTCTTCAAAAGGCTCCAATTGTTTCTTGCCTTCTAATCTCAAAATATGGTATCCATATTGGGTTTTGAGGGGAGGGGAGATCTCACCTAGTTCATTCAAAGAAAAGGCTGCCATTTCGAACTCAGGGATCATGGCACCTATCCCAAACCAAGGTAGAAGGCCTCCGTTGTCTTTTGTT
This sequence comes from Reyranella massiliensis 521, assembly GCA_943370675.1. Classification (GTDB taxonomy): domain Bacteria; phylum Bacteroidota; class Bacteroidia; order Cytophagales; family Cyclobacteriaceae; genus Algoriphagus. Next base: position 2,699 of record CALRRX020000434.1, read on the forward strand.
CCCGGATCTTCAGAAAAGGTTTTTACAATGTCTTCCCACACGGTTGACTCCTTCTGGATTTCCGAATAGATGTCTGATATTTTTCTTCTAGCGTTATCTTCTTGAGCTGGCACCTGAGGGTCAAACCTTACCAAAATATGAGATACTCTTACTTGTCCTGGATTTGGTATTCTGTCTTTTACCTGAATGATGTGGTAGCCAAAATTAGTGAGCACTGGATCAGACACTTTGCCAATCTGAAGCCCAAATGCGGCATCCTCAAAAGGCTGCACCATTTGCAAGCTGGTAAAATAGCCAAGATCACCACGGTTAGTTTTGGCAGATGGATCGTCAGAGTATTGTACCGCGAGCGTATTGATATCTCCTCCGTTTTCTATTTCATTCTTTACTTTCAATGCCATTTTAAGGACAATCAAGCTGTCTTCATTGGAGGCATTTGGGGGAAATTGGAATAAAATATGGCTGGCGCGGACGATTTCCTGCATTCTGGAGTAAGTCTTTCTCAATTCTCCTTCTTCCAGAGAGTTTTTGATCAAATAGGGAGAAATCAGCGTCTCTTTGAAAGACGCAAACTCATTTTGGAACTCTTCTGATTGATCTAAGCCTAAGGATTCTGCCTCTCGAACTTTGAGTTTATAATTAACAAATAGCTCAAAATTCTCTTCAAATTCCTCACGACTCAACCCAGGAGCGACTGTTTCACTTCCTTTTCCTTTGGAAATTAGGTAGACCAATTCATCTTTTTGAACAGCCTTGCCACCAATGGTCAAGAGAATTTCTCCTTGGTCTTGGGCCGAGGCGAGGGTTGCGTGCGAACCCGGAAATGCTACAAAAACAAATGCGAAGAGTGCCGAAAGGGTTCGGTAAATCATGAATTGGGAAACAGATTTAATTGCAATGTTACAAATTTATCAGGAATTCGGGTGGAATGCCTTGCTTACAGGGGATTTAACCAAAATTAGGAACGGAATTTTTTAATCAGTCTGCAGGTATTTTTCC
>CALRRX020000435.1:0-3692 GCA_943370675.1 Reyranella massiliensis 521
CCTTTGACTGTAGTAGAACCTGTTTCCCAAATGACTCAGGCTGAAGCCACAGGCTATCAGTTGCCACCTGCCAAAGGAGCAGTGAAATTGGTAGACAAAGACCAAGTGTCTGAATTGGTGAAGTTGTTGAAAAACGAAGCCAAAGTACTTTAATCTATTTCGTTTAACTTATTTTAATTCAATAGAATATGTCAATCTTGGTATACATAGAACATGCAGAAGGTAAAGTGAAAAAGACGAGCCTCGAGGCAGTTTCTTTTGCAAGCGCTTTGTCTGCAAAAACAGGTGAAGGTGATGTAGTAGCTGTGGCGTTAGGTACTGTGGATTCTGCAGAGCTTGCCGCAGTGGGCAAAGCAGGTGCTGCCAAAGTACTTCATTCATCCGATGAGCGATTGAATGCAGGTGTCATCCAAGCGCATGCTTCAGCAGTTGCACAGGCTTTTGCGACGGTAGGAGCGAAAACATTGGTTTTAGCCAAGTCATCCTTGGGTGATGCGGTAGCTGCCAGACTCGCGATCAAACTTAATGCAGGGTTGGTTTCAAATGTAGTGGAATTACCTACAATTGGGCCTTCTTATGTGGTTAAAAGAAGCATTTACACCGGAAAAGCATTTGCTGAAACGACAGTAACAACTGAAAATAAAATCTTGGCAGTAAAGAAGAATGCCGTAGATCTTAAAGAAGATGGTGCAAATGCAGCTGTGGAATCATTGTCTGTTTCTATTTCTGATTCTGATTTTGCTTCTAAAATTGTTTCTTCTGAAAGAGCTACTGGGGAAGTTTTATTACCGGAGGCAGATATTGTGGTTTCCGGTGGACGAGGCATGAAAGGGCCTGAAAACTGGGGAATGATTGAAGACTTAGCCAAAACGCTGGGTGCTGCAACAGGCTGTTCCAAGCCAGTATCAGATATCGGTTGGAGACCTCATCATGAGCACGTAGGACAAACAGGGGTAAAAGTTGCGCCTAGTTTATACATCGCAGTAGGAATTTCAGGTGCGATTCAACATCTTGCAGGGGTTAATTCCTCAAAATGCATTGTGGTGATCAATAAAGATCCGGAAGCGCCATTTTTCAAAGCCGCGGATTACGGGATAGTTGGAGACGCTTTTGAGGTACTACCTAAACTTACTCAAGCACTTAAAGCAGAACTTTAATTTTTGTGAAAAAGCTGGTCGAACTGGAAATCTTGGGACTTTCGTCCAATCATTCTCAATCAGGCTCATTTACCTTGGTAATGGGAGAAGTGGATGGGATAAGAAGATTGCCTATTGTGATCGGAATGTTTGAAGCGCAAGCTATTGCTATTGAGATCGAGAAAATCATTCCAAACAGGCCGATGACTCATGATTTGTTTAAGTCGTTTGCGGATAGCTTTCAATTTGAAATAGATAGAATCGTCATTTCAGACATGAAAGAAGGCGTGTTTTATGCTAAGATTCATTGCAAAAACAATGTGACCGAAGTCGAAATAGACAGTAGGCCTTCAGATGCAATTGCGATTGCTGTTCGGTTTGGTGCAGCTATCTTCTGTGCCGAAAAGGTGATGGCTGAGGCGGGTCTGGAATTTTCGGAAGATGAAAAGAAGGAGGAAGCCAAGTCATCAGCAAAACCAGCCACTTCGAAGCAGTCTTCAAGCAAGGAAAGTTCGCTCAAAGATTATAGTTTGGATAAGTTAAATCAGCTCTTGGAAAAGGCGATTAACAACGAGGATTACGAAAAAGCAGCCCGAATCCGAGATGAGATCAATAAAAGAAACTAATAACGAAGCCCTGAATTTTTTCAGGGCTTTTTTCTTGCCTAAGATTGGTCTATTTTTAACCCTCGTTTCAATCAACTTGCATGGAGTATTTAAGAGGAGCCCTAGGTTTGGCCGTCATTGTATTGGTGGCTTTTATTTTTTCATCCAATCGTAAAAGAATTGACTGGAGATTAGTCATCATTGGTATCACACTTCAATTGGTTTTCGGTTTTTTGATTACCAAGGTGGAATTTGTCAAAGACGGATTTCAACTTCTTTCAGAGGGATTTGTCAAGTTTCTGAGCTTTAGTGAAGCTGGTGCTCGGTTTATTTTCGGTGATCTTGCCGGGGATAGCTTTGGGTTCATTTTTGCCTTTAAGGTTTTGCCTACTATCATTTTCTTTTCCACGGTGTCTTCAGGTTTGTATTACTTGGGGATTTTGCAAAAGATCGTGTATGGAATTGCTTGGGTGATGGCTCGTACGATGAGGCTTTCCGGTCCTGAGTCGCTTTCTGCAGCTGGAAATATTTTCCTCGGACAGACAGAAGCTCCGCTATTGGTTCGACCATTTATTCCTCAAATGAGTAAATCAGAGCTAATGTGCTTGATGACAGGAGGAATGGCAACCATCGCAGGAGGTGTGTTGGCTGGTTATGTGTCATTTCTTGGGGGAGACAGCTTAGAAGAGCAGAGCAAGTTTGCTGCTTATCTTTTGGGTGCTTCTATAATGAACGCACCGGCCGCAATCGTGCTTTCAAAAATTTTCATTCCAGAGACCGATAAAGAAATCGTTCAAGATAAATTGGAGGTAAACAAAGAGGCAATGGGCGTTAATCTTATTGACGCCATGTCTATTGGAGCAGCGGAAGGGCTAAAGTTATCTCTGAATGTAGGTGGCATGTTGCTCGCATTTATTGCTGTGATTGCTGCGGTAAATTATGGACTCAGTGGTCTGATTGGTGAGGTGACAGGGCTTAATGCTTGGGTAGAAAGCTCTACAAGCGGACAGTTTAAAGGGTTTTCACTGGAATATATTTTTGGGCAAATCTTCCGGGTGTTTGCTTGGGTGATCGGGGTAGAATGGGTGGATACGCTTCAGGTAGGTAGCCTTTTGGGACAAAAGACAGTCATCAATGAATTTGTTGCTTATCTAAGCTTGGCTGATATGAAGCAAGCTGCTTCGATAAGTGAAAAATCTGTTGTAATTGCTACCTATGCACTTTGCGGTTTTTCTAATTTCAGTTCGATCGCAATTCAACTCGGAGGCATCTCCATCATCGCACCAAATCAGCAAGGAAATCTCAGCAGGCTTGGGCTAAAATCATTGATGGCGGCATCATTGGCTTGTCTAATGACAGCGACTATTGCAGGGATGCTGTTTTGATAGTTATTTATCAAGGAAAAAAATCTGTAAGTAAGATTCAACAAAAATCCCGGCCTTTAGGACCGGGATTTTTGTTTACTTGAAAGCTTGAATTCCTGTAATCTCGTTGCCTAGAATTAACAGGTGGATATCATGAGTTCCCTCATAGGTGATGACCGACTCCAGGTTCATCATGTGTCGCATAATTGGATACTCGCCGGTAATTCCCATTCCTCCGTGGATCTGTCTTGCTTCTCTCGCAATGTTCAGTGCCATTTCCACATTGTTTCGCTTGGCCATGGAGATGTGGACTGTTTTAGCTTTTCCTTCATTCATCATCTTTCCGACTTTCCAAGCCAAAAGCTGGGCTTTGGTGATTTCGGTTAGCATTTCGGAAAGCTTCTTTTGCGTGAGCTGAAAAGCTCCTATGGGCTTGCCAAACTGGATCCGCTCAGCAGCATAGCGCCGCGCAGATTCATAGCAGTCCATTGCAGCACCGATGGCACCCCAAGCAATTCCAAATCTTGCAGAGTCCAGACACATCATTGGAGCACCAAGACCTGATTTGCCTGGAAGGAGGTTTTCCT
>CALRRX020000436.1:0-3689 GCA_943370675.1 Reyranella massiliensis 521
ACATAAGAACCAGACTCCAACACACCTGAGTAAGCTCTTACGAAGCAAAGTCGACCTACAAATGGGTCAGTAGCAATTTTAAATGCAAGACCAGTGAACGGTTCAGCTTCGCTTGGAGAAATTCTCACTTCTTCCTCTTCGTTATCCAAAGAGTGACCAATAATATCGTCTTTATCCAAAGGAGAAGGAAGCAACTCCATCACCAAGTCAAGCATGGTTTGAACGCCTTTGTTTTTGAAAGAAGAACCACATACCATTGGAACAATTTTCATGTCAATAGTAGCCGCTCTCAATGCCTTCAAGATTTCAGCTTCTGTGATTGAATTTGGATCATCAAAGAATTTCTCCATCAATGATTCATCATATTCAGCTACAGCCTCAAGAAGGTGCTCTCTATATTGAGCTACTTCTTCTACCATATCTTCCGGAATTGGAACTACTTCATAGGTCATACCCATGTCTTGTTCATTCCAGATCATCGCGCGGTTGTTGATCAAATCAACTACGCCACGGAATTTATCTTCAGCACCGATTGGAAGCTGCAAAGGAACGGCATAAGAACCGAGCATTTCCTTTACCTGCTTACAAACTGCCAAAAAGTTTGCACCTGCACGGTCCATTTTGTTAACGAAACCGATACGAGCTACTTTATAATTATCAGCTAATCGCCAGTTGGTCTCAGACTGTGGCTCAACACCATCCACAGCACTGAACAGGAAAACAAGACCATCAAGAATTCTCAAGGATCTGTTTACTTCAACTGTGAAGTCAACGTGTCCAGGAGTATCAATGATGTTAATTTGATATTGATTGCTTCTGTAATTCCAGAAAACGGTAGTGGCCGCTGAAGTGATAGTAATACCTCTTTCTTGCTCTTGAGCCATCCAGTCCATCGTAGCCGCACCTTCGTGCACCTCACCAATTTTATGGGACTTACCTGAATAGAATAGGATACGCTCAGTCGTTGTAGTCTTACCTGCATCAATATGGGCAGCAATACCAATATTTCTGGTGAATTTTAAATCTCTTGCCATCCTAATTAAAATCTAAAGTGTGAGAACGCTTTATTGGCTTCTGCCATTCTATGAGTATCATCTTTCTTCTTTACTCCAGCGCCTTCGCCTTTTGCAGCTGCAATGATCTCACCAGCTAGTCTATCCATCATGGTCTTCTCACCTCTTTTTCGTGCATAAGTGATCATCCACTTAATTCCTAGGGATATTTTTCGCTCAGGTCTTACTTCCATAGGGACCTGGAATGTAGCACCACCAACTCTACGACTCTTCACCTCTACGGATGGAGCAATATTGTTAAGCGCTTTTTTCCAAACCTCAAGACCATTCTCACCTACTTTGGATTCTACCTTTGCTACCGCATCGTAGAAAATGTTGTAAGCAATACTCTTCTTCCCATCGACCATTAGACAGTTTACAAACTTGGTCACCAAAGTATCGTTGAACTTTGGATCAGGAAGAATATATCTCTTCTTTGGTTTCGCTTTTCTCATTTCTTCTGAATGTTTTTAATTATTTCTTTTTTGCCGGAGCGCCTTTGGTAGGAGCTGCTGGAGCACCTTTACCAGCTTTCGGTCTTTTAGCACCATACTTAGAGCGACCTTGCTTACGGTCTTTTACTCCTGCAGTATCCAATGCACCTCGGATGATGTGATATCTCACACCTGGAAGATCTTTCACACGACCACCTCTGATCAAAACGATAGAGTGTTCTTGTAGATTGTGACCTTCTCCAGGAATGTAAGCATTCACTTCTTTCCCGTTTGTCAATCTTACCCTAGCGACCTTTCTCATTGCAGAGTTAGGCTTTTTAGGTGTTGTAGTATACACTCGGGTACAAACCCCTCTACGTTGAGGACATGCGTCCAATGCACGAGATTTGGATTTGATTTCCAGTGTATTTCTACCTTTTCTTACTAGCTGTTGAATAGTAGGCATTAACTGATAAAATTTAGTTTTCCTGTAAACTGTTAAATTTTGGACTGCAAAGGTATAGAAAGTAATAAGAGTAACAAAATTAAGCAGTTATATTTTTGTTAGGCCTCACCGTGCGTTCCGAACGAAATCGGAAATGTAGGAGCACCTCCTCCTTGGTTTATTTTACCAAATGCAGACTCATACTTTTCGATATTATCCTTAAGCGCTGCAAGCAATCTCTTGGCGTGATCTGGAGTGACAATGATTCTAGATTTAACTTTTGCTTTGGGTACTCCCGGCATAAGTCTTATAAAGTCGATTACAAACTCGGAATTGGAGTGCGCTATCATCGCCAGATTAGAATATACACCTTCGGCAATTTCTTCCGAAAGCTCCACATTAATCTGTTGGTCATTTCTATTTTGATCTTCCATAGAATAGTTGTATTAAAAAAAGGCCTGTACATGACATACAGGCCTTTTTATTAATTATAGATTTAATTTATAGGATAGCCTCGCTTGATCTCTTAGAAGTTGTTCTTTCCATATTTTCGGAAAGCTTCTCATACTCTTCTTTGGATCCAACGATCATATTCAGGAGTCTTCTCTGACCGGTACCTGCAGGAATCAAATGACCTACAATTACGTTTTCTTTCAATCCCAAAAGTTCATCTCTCTTACCTCTTATCGCTGCTTCTGAAAGGACTTTTGTAGTCTCCTGGAAGGATGCAGCAGAAATAAAGCTTTCGGTTCCCAAAGAGGCGGCGGTGATTCCTTGAAGAGTAGGAGCAGAAACTGCAGTCTCAGCATCTCTTACTTGTACAAGTTTCAAATCCTTACGCTTCAAGCTAGAATTTTCATCTCTTAATCTTCTTGAAGAAATGATCATACCAGGCTTGAGAGTTGAAGAATCTCCGGCATCCATGACAACCTTTTTGTCGAGAATATTGTCGTTTTCTTCTCGGAAAGCCCACTTGTCTACCACTTGACCCTGCAAGAAATTAGTATCGCCTGCATCAAGGATCTCAACTTTTTGCATCATCTGAGATACGATTACCTCGATGTGTTTATCGTTAATTTTCACACCCTGAAGTCTGTAAACTTCCTGAATTTCATTTACAAGATATTCCTGAACTGCAGTTGGACCTTTGATAGAAAGGATATCACTTGGAGTAATCGCTCCATCAGATAATGGTTCACCTGCGCGGATAAAGTCATTTTCTTGAACAAGGATGTGCTTAGACAAAGAAACCATGTACTTCTTGATCACACCGTCTTTTGATTCGATGATGATTTCACGATTACCTCTCTTGATACCACCATAGGTAACCACACCGTCAATTTCAGAAACGACAGCCGGATTAGATGGATTTCGAGCTTCGAACAATTCGGTAACTCTTGGAAGACCACCTGTAATGTCTCGGGTTTTACCCACTGATCTTGGAATTTTCACCAATATCTGACCAGACTTCACTTTTTCACCAGCTTCTACTGCTAGGTGCGCACCGACAGGAATGTTATAACCTTTAGAGTCCTCACCGTAATTGATGACAATCGCAGGGTTTTTGGTTCTATCTTTTGTTTCAATGATTACTTTTTCACGGAAACCAGTCTGATCATCGGCTACTTCTTTGTAGGTAATACCTTCTACAATTGCTTCAAACTCTACAGTACCGTCAAATTCGGAAAGAATAACGGCATTGTAAGGGTCCCAAGTACAAAGTGACTCACCTTTTGAAATTTTTTGACCATCCTTAAC
>CALRRX020000437.1:0-3687 GCA_943370675.1 Reyranella massiliensis 521
TTGAAGAATGTCCCAATCAGCACAGAACCCCAAATTATCCCCAAAAAAATCAAGGCTGTTTCTTTTTTCAGTATGGCCAAGATCATCGGGGTATAAGATCCTGCGATCAGAAAATAGATGGACACATGATCCATGATCTGAAGTTTAGATTTTTTCTCTGGATTGACTGTGGCATGGTAGGCAGTCGAAAACCCATATACCATCAGCAAGCCCAAACCAAACGTAAAAGCTCCCAACACAGCCCATTCCTTGGTGCTTGAAAAAGCCAGGTCCAGTAAAAAAGGAATCGCAAGGATCCCCGCTACCAAGCCGACTCCATGAGTCCAGGCATTGGCTAGTTCCTCAGATAGGGTTTGGGCGCGCTTGGTTTTTTGAGGCTTGGCTTTGAAAAGCATTTAGGCTGAGTTTTTCCTGTAAGAAACCTGTCAAAGGTAGGTGTTCTAATTCTACCCAAAGAAAAAGGCCTATCCTTTTCAGAATAGGCCTTAGAATTTTTCAAAAAGGCAGATTAGAACTGAGCCTTAAATTGCTCCATTTTCTGGGTCACCTGAGTGTCAACAGGGAAAGAAACTTTCACGCCTTCCCAAGCCATGGTGATGATGGCAGTTTTGTTGTCGTTGGCAGAGATGTGGTACTGAAGTCGCTCGGTGTTACCTCCTCTTTCGGTAGTAGCTTTGAATGCAACGGCGTCATCTTTTGCCACTGCTTCTTCGTCGATTTTACCGTCTTTCATGTAAGAGAAAACAGACGCAGCTTTGCTGTTCAAGTGTACGGTCCAGTCTCCAGATGCTGTCGGAGTCATGAAGATGGAATATTTTCCTGCTCTAAGATTCTTACCGCCTACACTTACGGCTGTGCTGAATTCGATCACAGTTTGAGCATTAGCTCCCGCTCTCCAAGTCACATCGTATTTTTCGATTTCTCCGAAGATTTTTCTGCCTTTAACAGCTGGGGAGGAATAGTCGATGCTGATTTTTGTAAAACCTACATTTTGAGACACGTGAGCTGCCGGACTCAAGGCTGGCTGCTGAAGCTGTGCGAAAGCAGCAAAAGAAGAAGTAAATACCAGCGCTAGGGCCAGAAAAAAGAGTTTGGAGTTTTTCATGATTTGTTTGATTTGGGTTTTGCACTGTGAAGCTAACAAAAAAATCAGGAGGTTGTTTTTCCAACCAAAATATGGGCTAAAGCTGATTTTTATCAACCTTTTTCAGAGTGCTTTTGACTAGGTTTAACTAGACCAAACCGAGCGCTATGAATAACTTGATAGTTCCTTTTAATCAGTTGCGGATTCAGGATGTGGGAAGGGTAGGCGGTAAAAATGCTTCTCTTGGAGAAATGTTTCAGCAGCTCAATCCTCTTGGGATAAATATTCCTAATGGGTTTGCAGTGACGGCAGATGCGTATCGGCTTTTTCTTAAAGAAAATAACTTGGAAAAAGTTATTTCTGAGGCTTTAGAAAGTCTCGATCGTGACCATTTTTCTAACCTTAGAGAAGTTTCCTTAAAGATCAAAGGTCAAATTCTTAAAGCTGAAATTCCAGAGCAGTTGATTTCCGTCATCCGATCCAGGTACCAAGGGCTGTGTGATGAAGCAGGTAGGGAACTGGAAGTTGCTGTGCGAAGTAGCGCGACAGCAGAGGATTTGCCCGGAGCGAGTTTTGCCGGTCAGCATGATTCATTCTTGAATATCCGAGGTGAAAAAGCGCTTTTGGAAAAGGTCAAGGCTTGTTTTGCTTCTCTTTACAATGCCCGAGCGATTAAATATCGTCTTGATAAAGGGTTTGATAAACAGGTGATTGCGTTATCTGTAGGGGTTCAAGTCATGGTCAGAGCCGACTTAGCGAGTAGTGGGGTGATTTTTACCATCGAGCCAGAAACTGGTTTTACCAATGCCGTTTTGATCACAGGATGTTGGGGATTGGGGGAGAATATTGTCCAAGGGGCAGTGATTCCTGATGAATTTTTGGTGTTCAAACCTTCTTTGGAAAAGGCTAAAAAGAGCGTTATCTCTAAAAAAGCCGGCTCCAAAACCAAGACCATGGTGTATTCCAAACATGGTGGTGTGGTCAATTTGGATACTGAGCCTGCAAAACAGCGGTTACTTGTGCTAAATGACGAGGAAATCGAGACTTTAGGAAAGTGGGCAATTGCTATCGAAAAGCACTATAAAATGCCCATGGACATCGAGTGGGCCAAGGATGGGATGGATGGACAACTCTACATCGTCCAAGCTAGACCCGAGACGATTCACGCAGACAAAGACCCTTTTTTGCTTAAAGAATATGCCTTGACCCAATCCGGGACTATCCTTACCACAGGATTTGCAGTCGGAAGCGGGATTACGACAGGCAGGATAAAAATTCTTAAGTCCCCAGCCGAATCGCACCTTCTTCAGGAAGGCGATATTCTTTTGACCGAAATCACCAATCCTGATTGGGATCCGATCATGAAAAAGGCAGCAGCGATTATCACTGCTAAAGGTGGTCGAACCAGTCACGCAGCCATCGTGGCCAGGGAAGTTGGAGCCTTGGCGATTGTTGGGGCTGAAACTGCATTGGCAACCCTCCAAACAGGAGACCTAGTCACCCTTGATAATGCCTCAGGCAAAATGGGCAAGGTCTATTCCGGCAAACTCAAGTGGAAGGAAACCCAACACAACTTCCGAGGCATGAAGCTTCCCAAAACGAAGCCGATGTTCATCTTAGCTGATCCGGAGAAAGCTTTTGATCTTTCCTTTTTCCCTAATCAAGGAGTGGGACTGATGCGGATGGAGTTTGTGATCAACAAGACCATCCGAATTCACCCAATGGCTTTGGTTCATTTCGATCAGCTGGAAAATCAGGAAGAAAAAGCCTTGATTGAGTCACTTTGCCAAGATTACCCTACTAAGCAAGAATACTTCGTGGACAAATTGGCCCAGTCGGTGGCGACCATTGCGGCGGCTTTTTATCCAAAAGAAGTTATCCTTCGAATGAGTGATTTCAAGTCAAACGAGTATGCTAATCTGATCGGAGGAAGGCAATTTGAAGAAAATGAAGAAAACCCCATGCTAGGTTTTCGAGGTGCATCACGCTATTACCATGAGCGATACAGAGAAGGATTTGCCCTCGAATGCGCCGCCGTTAAGCGAGTGCGAGAGGAGATGGGCCTAACAAATCTGAAGGTGATGATCCCCTTCTGCCGCACTCCTGAGGAAGGAGAAAAAGTCCTTAACTTGATGAAGACTCTTGGTTTGAAGAAAGGTGAGAAGGGCCTAGAGGTCTATGTCATGGCAGAGATCCCTTCCAATGTGATCCAGGCAGAGGAGTTTGCCGCCATTTTTGACGGATTTTCTATCGGCTCCAATGACTTGACTCAACTCACCTTGGGAGTGGATCGAGATTCGGAAGTGCTAGGAGAGCTGTTTGATGAGCAAAATCCATCTGTCAAATGGATGATCTCTGAAGTGATCCGTGTGGCTAAAGCCAAAGGGAAAAAGATCGGGCTTTGCGGCCAAGCTCCAAGTGATCGGCCTGAGTTTGCCAAGTTCCTAATCAAACAGGGGATCGACAGTATTTCGTTCAACGCCGATGCTTTGCTAAAAGGAATAGAGAACATGGTGGAAGCAGAGCGGAAGTGATCAATTAGCAGTCTCAGTTTGCAGTGGTAAAAAGTAAGTGGTTTAGTTGATGAAGCTTCCCTTTGATTT
>CALRRX020000438.1:0-3680 GCA_943370675.1 Reyranella massiliensis 521
AGCCTAAGAAGGCATTTTCGATCTCGATAGGCTGATCGGCTTTAGCGATAAAAGAGCCCTTTTCTGTAGCTACAGGGAAGTCTATTACCCAAGGATTGAGAATTGTTGTTTTGGCAGCTGCGTCGTCGATTCCGATAAAAAGGTTTTGAAACTTGCGTAAATCTCGCTCCCAATTTTTGTCACGGGAGGCCTTGATTTCTACGTCGGAGAGCTCCTGTGCAAAAGGCTTCATGCTCAAACTGATGGTAAGTGTGCCTCCAGGATTTAGCGTGACTTTCCGAGTTTCAGCGACGTATCCCATAAAGGAAAAACCCAACTCCAAAGGGCCTGCTTCCAAGCCTGAAAGCGTGTACTTGCCATCCATATCTGTGACTGTGGCAATGGTTGTATTGTTGACAAAGACACTGCAAAAAGGCAAGGTCTCTCCGGTTTCGGCATCTTTGATCTGTCCGGTGATGGTGCCTGTCTGAGCGAAAGCAAAAGCAATGCTTCCAAAAAAGGCTAAAAAAGAGAAAATAAACTGCTTCATTCCAGCTTGTCGGTTTAGTCTTCCAAAGTATAAAAAAAGCCCCAAAAGGGGCTGATAAGATTAGTTAATTATTCAGGCTTTGCATCGTCTCGATCCTTGAGCTTTTTATCCTCTACATTTTTATTGAGAAACTCATTGATCTTATCGATGGAAAAGGAGGATGAAATCTCTCCGAAAGAATTGATTTCCATCTTGAAGCCTTTGAGCTCTTCATGAACCCGAGGCTCCTCTTCTTTTTTCTTTTTCTTGGTCATCTCAGCTTACAACAGTTAGGTTATCCAACGCATATCGGATTCTTTTGGCCACTTCTGCAGGACCCAAAATCGCAAAAACCTGCATCAAGTCCGGCCCTGCACCCATTCCGGTGACTGCCAAGCGTACTGCCTGCATCACTTTTCCAAGCTTGATTCCTTCGGCTTCGGCGGTTTTTTCCAGGAGCATCTTGGCATTATCTCCTGCAAATGTCCCATCAAACGAATCCAAAGCCGCTGCATAAGCAGTCAGGAGATTGGCTGCATCTGCATTCCATTTTTTAGAAGCTATCTCTTGGTCAAATTCCTTGGGTGCCGTCATGATGAATTGACTGTCTCTCCAAAAATCAGAAGGGAAAGTCACCCGCTCCTTGAGCAGACTGATGATGGCGAGGGCTTTTTCTTGAGGGATGGAGATGCCATCAGCTTTTGCGTCAGCGATCAAAAACTCTGACAATTCCCCATCAGCCTTTGTCCGGATATATTGCTCATTAAACCACTTGGCCTTGGCGATGTCAAACTTGGTTCCGGCCTTGCCAATCCGCTCGATGCTGAAAGCCTCCACGAGTTCTTCTAGGGAGAAAATCTCTCGCTCGTCGCCGGGATTCCAACCCAAAAAGGCCAAGAAATTCAAAAAGGCATCTGGCAAATATCCTTGTTCGCGGAAGCCGGAGGCTTTTTCCTGAGAAAAAGGATCGATCCAATTCAAGGGAAATACAGGGAAACCGAGTTTGTCACCATCCCGCTTGGAAAGCTTGCCATTCCCGTCCGGCTTGAGTAAAAGTGGCAGGTGAGCAAACTGGGGCATGGTGTCTTCCCAACCGAAAAACTTATACAGCAACACGTGAAGCGGAGCCGATGGCAACCATTCTTCCCCGCGGATTACATGGGTGATACCCATCAGGTGATCGTCCACGATATTGGCCAGGTGATAAGTCGGCATACCATCTGACTTCATCAGGACTTTATCGTCCAAGGTACTCGAGTGTACCATGACCCAACCGCGGATCAGGTCATTCAGGCGCACATCTTCTTTCAGAGGAATTTTGATTCGGATCACATAGGGATCTCCCGAAGCGAGTCGCGTCGCTACCTCATCCTTGGAGAGAGTGAGGGAGTTTTTCATTTGGGTGCGTGTGATGCTGTTGTATTGCGGCTGTACGACACGGGCAGCAGTAAGTCGCTCGCGCATGGCTTCAAGCTCCTCTGCCGTATCAAAGGCATAGTAAGCGTGACCTTTATTCACCAAATCCAAGGCATACTGCATGTACATCTCCTTGCGCTCTGACTGACGGTAGGGCGCTACCGAACCCGGTTTCCAAGGACTTTCGTCAGGCGTTATTCCCAACCAATCCAGCGACTCACGGATATAGTCTTCCGCACCCGGCACAAAGCGGGTTTGGTCGGTATCTTCGATGCGAAGGAGAAATTTCCCACCCATTTTCCGGGCAAAAAGGTAGTTGTATAAGGCTGTGCGGACGCCGCCGATATGCAGGGCGCCGGTAGGGGATGGAGCAAATCGTACGCGAACTTCTCTGTTCATAGGTGGTCAGTTTCTGAGCGTTAAACCCCGTCAATCGAGGCTTGGTTTAGGCCAAATCAGGGCGCAAAGATAGGGAATAGTTGGGGAAAGGGGGATGATCCCTTCGAGAATAAGGAGGGGTTGATATTCAATAGACATCTTTATTCCAAAAAATACCAGCCTACAACATTCTGGAAAGTGATGTTTTATAAACAAAAAAAGGAACCTCTTTCGAAGTTCCTTTTTTTATCAAACAGGCAAATCTTAGCTTTTTGCTCTGATTTTTTCTTTGATACGTGCCGCCTTACCCTGACGTCCTCTAAGGTAAAACAGACGAGCTCTTCTTACTTTACCTTCTCTTACTAGGTCGATTTGCTCGATCGCTGGAGAGATGATAGGGAAGATACGCTCTACACCCACACCGTTGGATACTTTACGAACTGTAAAAGTCTCCCCGTTGGAGTTAGGGTTTTTACGCTGGATCACAGTTCCCTGAAACTGCTGGATACGCTCCTTGTTACCTTCTTTGATACGTACGTGTACGTTGATGGTATCACCGGATTTGAAAGAAGGGAACTTGGCTCTCGCCTCGCTGTATTCCGCTTCTACAATTTTCATTAGATCGCTCATAGCTTTATGTTTTTATGCTTTCGCAGTGCACCGCCGCAGCGGTATAAATGAATTACTTCTGTTAAAATCTTGTCTCGCCTACTCCCAACCTGTGCCCTTGAGCAGATCAGGCCGTTTTTCTTTGGTTCGGCGAACCGACGCTTCAAATCTCCAATCGCTTATCTTGGCTTCGTGCCCGGAAAGTAACACCTCGGGAACAGTCATCCCTTCATACTCAGCTGGTCTAGTATAGACTGGCGGGGCAAGGAGGTTATCTTGGAAAGAATCCGTCAATGCCGAAGTCTCGTCATTGAGCACTCCCGGAATCAGTCGGATGATGGCATCTGCTACGACAGCAGCGGCCAATTCCCCACCGGAGAGCACAAAGTCTCCGATGCTGATTTCCTTGGTGATAAACTTGTCTCTGACCCGTTGATCCACTCCTTTATAATGACCACATAGGATCAAGAGATTTTGTTTCAGAGAAAGCGTATTGGCCATAGGTTGATCAAAGGTCTCTCCATCGGGCGTCATGTAGATGATTTCATCGTACGTGCGCACTTGCTGAAGGGCCTCGATGCATCGGGCAATTGGCTCGATCATCATGACCATCCCGGCTCCACCACCAAATGCATAATCGTCTACCTGCTTTTGTTTGCCGGTAGCGTAATCTCTCAGGTTATGAATCCGAACTGTGGCCAGACCTTTTTCTTCGGCTCTCTTGAGAATCGAATGGGAAAAGGGTCCTTCCAGCAATCCCGGCACCACC
>CALRRX020000439.1:0-3667 GCA_943370675.1 Reyranella massiliensis 521
GAATATGAGCAATATGCTTTTCCAATAGCTCCTCTGGGAGGAAGCAATAGTATCCGTTTTCAAAATTGATGTAATCCCTTTTGATTCGATAGCCTGCGCGGATTTGATCCCAAATGTCATCGGCATTCCAGTCAAGTTGATCAAAGGAAAAGGGTTTTGCAGCAGCCGGCAAGACACTGCCTCCAATTCCAAAAGCGGCCAGGTACTTCAGAAATGATCTTTTATTCATAGGGTGGGTGGTTTCAAAGGATGTAGGAAAGTAGCCAAACGATCACCATAAAAATAGCCATCCATGTAATCCAAGGAGATCGTTTTGGAAATTCAAACTGGCAAATTGGGCAAACTTTTGCCTTTGCATCAACTTCCATGGCACAGGATGGGCATTCTTTGGTTTTCACAGATTTGGTGAACTCTTTAGGGTTATTTCCGATTTGTCCTTTAAGTAAATTAAAAATCCTATGAAAATCGAGATTTGGTCAGACGTAGTGTGTCCTTTTTGTTACATCGGGAAAAGAAAGATGGAAAAAGCCCTTCAAAAATTTCCGTTTAAAGACAAAGTGGAAATAGAATGGAAAAGCTTTCAATTACAACCCGACCAAAAAACAAAACCAGGAGTCAGCACCTTGGAAGATCTATCGAAATCAAAAGGCTGGTCCATGGAGCAAACCCGTCAAATCACTTCACAAGTGGTGGGAATGGCCAAGGCAGAAGGCTTGACCTTCGACTTTGATAAGGCTGTTGTAGCCAATACCAGAAATGCCCATCAATTGATTCATTTGGCAAAGGAATTTGGGGTTCAGGATGCGATGAAAGAGCGATTGCTCAAAGCTTATTTCACGGATGGACTGAATGTCGATGATTCGGAAACCTTGATCCAACTTGGAAAGGAAGTTGGGGTTCCTGAAGAAAAAATTAAATCTATGCTTGAAACCAATCCTCACTTAGAGGCTGTAAATCAGGATATTTATGAATCCAGAGTAATTGGGGTTAAGGGAGTTCCTTTCTTTGTATTAGACCGGAAATTTGGCATTTCGGGTGCCCAGCCAGATGAGGTTTTTGATCAGACCTTGGAAAAAGCTTGGACCGAATTCGCTAAAAACAATCCTGTCTTAGACATCGCTTCCGCTAAGGATGGCGAAAGCTGTGATGTGGATGGGAATTGCTGGTAGTCTAAAAGAAGCTAGAGACTAGATCCAAGAAGCAAGAAGACTATTATTCCTTTTCTTGCAGAAATTAGAAAGCTCACAGATATTCCGGATTTACACAGATTTCTGTGGAGATCAGTGAAATCTGTGAGCTAATTTTTTACCAAACTCCTCTGAATTTCATTTTTAGGGTGTAGACCGAACCCATGGCTGTAATGAAAAGGACATTTCTGGTCAAGGAACCAAAGGCAACATTTGCAGTCCAATTTTCTGGTACAGGAATATGAGCGATTTGCTCTCCATTACGGTCAAACACAGTCACGCCTTTTCCAGTCAAATAGACATTTCCTCGCTCATCGATGGTCATTCCGTCCGAACCCATCTCGCAGAAGAGTGTCTTATTGGTCAATAGTCCATCTTCCATGATCTCGTATTTCCAGGTTTTTTTATCCCCGATATCCGCTACAAATAGGTATTTACCATCTGGAGTTCCCACAATACCGTTAGGCTGCTTGAGGTCTTCCGCTACCCGAAATAGTTCGGTTCGATCTGCAGAAAGGTAATACACATGCTGTCCGTCTTGTTGCATTTCTTTGCTCCGGATTCCTTCCCAATAGGGTCTTGGATAAAGCGGATCGGTGAAATACAATCCTCCTTTTGGTCTTACCCATACGTCATTTGGTCCATTGAGCTTCTTTCCTTTAAAGGAAGAAACCAATACGGTCTCTTTACCTGTCTGTTGGTCTATTTCCCAAAGCTGATTATTCAGATCGGCAGCAGCGATAAGCTTACCATCCAGCTGAAAATACAAGCCATTGGACCGGCCTGTTCCTTCTTTGAATAGGGTAACTTGGTTTGAATTGGGATCCCATCGATAAATTTTATCATTTGGCTGATCGGTAAAAAAGATGTCGCCGACACGATTCACTGCAGGGCCTTCAGTAAAGCTGAATCCATCTTTGACCTTTTCCAATTGAGCCCCTTTGGCGACGATGCCTCGCTTGTCTTCGATTTGAGCGAAAAGGGTAATGCTTGATAATAGAAGCGCGGAGAGTATAAACGCTGATTTGAATTTGATATTCATAGGTTAATGGGTGTTATTTTCTATTCATCACAAAGACGAGTTTGTTCAACTCAGGACTGTATGCCATTCGGGTGATGTTCTGATGGGTTGAAGATTCGATTTTTCCGAGAGAATGCCAATCGGTTTCTTTTACATTTTTGATGAAAACCTCATTTCCTTTTGCCATCAGGAGATGGTTTTTATCCAACCAAATTAAGTCTTGAGATCCTGGGAGTGCGTATCCAAATGATTGATAGGTGTTTGATTTCAAATTGATAGACTTAATAGAAACTTGATCTCCATTCTCAGTTGACTGAAGGTCATTCCGATCTAAATAGGCGATTTCGGAGGTATTTGGACGCTTTTTCACAGATCTTCCGATGTTTTTCGAAATCTCTTGAACGTTTCCTTTTCCCCTTGCATACACCAGTTTATTGGGCTCCCCCAGAACAAACATGGCAGCTTTGTTATCATACCAATCGTAATATCCAACTGGCGCAATGTCGTCATACAAAAGTTCTGGAGCTTCACCGATAATCGGATACAACCAAAGTCGCTGCTTACCATCCGGCTCCACAACCACAGCTGAAATGTACTGCTTGCAATCGGTAAGATTAGGAGAATATTCGCTTCGATCCGGAGTCTTAGAAAGGTTGGTGAAATTTCCTGTCCGGAAGCTGTACAAGATGATGTCATGATTACCTTTTTGATCAGCTGCCGAAAAAACCAACTCGGAGTCATTGATAAACGTGGGTTGATTATCGTATTCAGGCCGATTGGTCAGAGGCTTAGCAGAAGAAATCAGGAGTTGGATTTTTCCACCTTGCCCTTCGGTATCGATCACCCAAAGGTCAGAAGCAGTCTGAGCGTGAAGGGTTTGAGTGATGACAAGGAAAAGGAAAACGAGAAGAGATCTATTTTTTAGCATGAAATCAGATTCTGAGCCAACCAAATTACAAAATGAAGGTTAGAATGGCGTGGAGAAATTACAGTTTTACACCAATTCGGTTTTTGACCAACTTAGGCAAAGGCAAGACTCTTTGGCAGATCAAACAGTTTCGGTCTTGGTTAAAAATCCTGGTCTGATTTCAGAGATCAATTCTTGGCAAGTCATCCCAGAACATTTGCCAATCGATTTTCCGAAAGAGTTGGATGACTTTTTTGGGTTTTATCATGCAAAAGCAAACAGTTATTCTGAAGTAGACCTTCGGCCTGCGCAGGATTTTTTCGAAGAGAAAGGAGATCTCTACCTCGCTATGCTGGGATTTTATTCACTGCCGTATTGCTATGCTTTTGCGGATGGTGCTCAGGTTTTGGTCAGGTCCAATCGGATTTTGGATCAGATCGGGGAAAGGCTAGGGGAGACGGCTTCCTTTGTCTTGGAGATTTTCCGACTAGGAACATTTTCAAAGCAGGATGAGGCTTATTTGATCTGTGCGAAAGTCCGCTTGATCCATGC
>CALRRX020000440.1:0-3652 GCA_943370675.1 Reyranella massiliensis 521
CCAAGTCAAAAGACTTGAACCATTCCAAGGATCCTTTCAAGTTCAAGGATCGAAGTTCAATTCAATGTCGTCAATCGTAATTCGTAAATCGTACTTATATTCCCATCGAAATCTTTTTTCCCTTATCTTAACTTCATGGATTTAGGACAGATCATCTACATCATCGCCATTGTGGCCTACTTTATCTACAATGCTTCCAAGAAAAAGAAGGGGGCTAATCCCATGGATGCTGAGGATACCCAACCGGAAGCACCACAAAAGGGGCTGACTTTTGAGGAGTTGCTGAAGGAGATCAGAAATGCCCAAAATCCTCCGACTCCAGAAGCGCCTCCTGCTCCAAAGCCTCAGCCTGTCTTTACTGCACCGACGCCAACTACTTTTTCGGAGCCAAAACCCCAGCCCAAACGACGCTTCGAGCCAGTGGAAGTAGTAGATGATGAAGCGAAATACTATGAGGGAGCTTTTGAATCGGCTCCCAAAAAGAATCCTTACCAGGAGTTGGCCAACAAGACCTTTGCTGAACCTGAGTTTAAGCGCTTCAAATCCCAAGAAATTGCTAAGCCAAAAGTGAATCCCTATGCCGAACTTCTCAAAAATCCCAAGTCGGTCAGAGAGGCGATCATTGTAAGTGAGATACTTAGGCCCAAACATTTTTAAGACCGTTCAAAACCTTTTCGATCCAAATTGATTGATTGTTCGTAAGTCCGAACACAACACTAACAATCGATCTTTTATGGAAAAATCTATCCCAACTACTTCAGGAAAACTTACCGATTCCCGAAGAAAATTTATTGAAAAGGCGGGTTTGGCCGCTGTTATGGGCACTTTTGGAGTGGCCTTTTTTACTTCTTGTTCTTCCACTGAAGATGCCGACCCCGGAAATGGAGGAGGAGGCACTAATCCTGGACAGGCCGGAGGAATCACGGTATCAGGCAATACCATCCGAATTGACCTGACCATTCAGAATCGACTTGCCAGTTCAGGCGGTTGGCTACTGATTCAAGATGCACGGGCTTTGGTAGCCAATATCAATGGATCTTACGTGGCGATGACCTCCGTCTGTACCCACTCAGGCTGTTCGGACAGTTGGTCTTTTGCAAATAGTCGCTTTACCTGTACCTGCCACGGTTCTGTTTTTGACTCCGCCGGAAAAGTGCTTCAAGGGCCAGCCAATGCACCTTTGGCGCTGTTTACAGCTAGTGTAAATGGAAATACGCTAACCGTCACCAAATGATCCGACTTGTTTTTCTTGGTGTCTTTTTGCTGAGTTTTTCAGTGAAAGCACAGGAATTCCAAACCCAATCGGGCAAGGTCGTTTTTCTTTCCAAAGCTTCCCTCAGTGAGTTTACCGGGGAGTCCAAAACCCTCAAGGGTTTGATCGATCTGGATAAAAATTTGGTGGACTTCTTTCTCGATTTGAACACCCTTAAAACAGGAATTACACTGAGAGACAAGCACATGAGGGAGAATTATCTGGAGACGGAGAAGTATCCTTTTGCTGAGTTTACCGGAAAGTTTGAAACCCTTCCTACGCTTACCTCAGCCTCTGAAAAGGTGAAGGTGAGAGGCAAGTTCAAAATCCATGGAGTTGAGCGGGAAATGGTCGTGGAAGGGGTGCTGAAAAAACTAGCAAATGGATCTTTGGATCTTAAAGCAAACTGGACGGTTGCACTGAATGACTATAATATCGAGATTCCTACCCTGGTTTTTTATGAGTTGGCTTCCGAGCAGCAGGTGAGTATTGAGGCAATTTTGAACCCGAAAAAATGAAAAAACTGATCATCTCACTCGCCTTTCTGGGCATGAGTCAACCCATTTTTGCGCAGTTGGAGCGAAAGCTAGAGAATGAAAATCTGCCCGTGGATCTGATTTTCCATGCGCCCAGACATATCAACTTGCTGACGGTGGAGCCGTTGGAGAAAAAGTCCATGCACTTTGCCATCATGCATACGTTTGGCACTTTGGATGGAGGCGTGGAAAACCTGTGGGGCTTGGACAATGGGGCAAACATTCAGTTTAGCTTTGAATTTGGACTCAGTGAAAAGCTGTCACTCGGATTTGCCAGAAGCAGTCGGGATAAGTTTTACAACCTCTATGGCCGTTACCATTTGCTTGAGCAAACCCAAAATGACAAGATTCCACTCTCTGTCAGTGTAGCTGGAGGAATGGGTGCTGTGAGTAATCCTTACCGATTTTTAGGTCCATTGGAAAGGCCTGATTTCTCAGATCGCTTGGCTTATTCGGCGCAGGTGATGCTCGCAAGGCGTTTTTCGCCTAAAATCAGCTTTCAGCTATCTCCCATGTTGAGCTACTTTGTCAACCCGCTGGAAATCTATCAGATCGAGGGCGATCAGAACCTGTACCTTGCCTTGGGCATGAGTGGGAAAATTAAAGTGTCTGACCGATCCTCACTTACGCTTCAATACATTCCCAATTTGAATTCAGATTTGCGAAGCAATTTCGGAATCGGCTGGGATGTGGAAGCGGGTGGGCACGTGTTCCAAATGTACTTTGTGACTTCTCAGGCCCTAAATGAACAGTATTTGTTAGCAGGCGGAAATGGAGTGCCGGGAGAGGAGTTTCGCTTAGGCTTTAATGTCAACCGGATTTTTGCCCTCGGGCAAAAAAAGAGGAGTTACTGACTAGACTATCTTTTAAAGGATCGGACCCAAATCTGATCCTTTTCTTTTTCCTCGATCGGGACATACTCTGCGTCTAACCACTTTTCCAAGGCATCCACATCCACCTGTTCTTTAGGGTAGGCATGCTGGTAATAGCGGTAAATCAGTACCCGAACTTTGGGTGGCTGTAGTGTTTTTAGTGAGTCAATTTTTTCGATGCCGATAAGTTTACTTTGTGCCAAAGTATCTCCATCCAAAAGAACTCCCTTACTGAAATCAAGGAAATTATTGATAAGAATAACTTCTTGATTTTCTGTGGATGAAGTGGTTTGTTTTAAGGTATCTACTAAAGTGGGATAGGACTTTAATTGCTTCTGATAAAAGATGGAAAATAGGGCAGGAATCAGCAGAACCACTGCAAATAAAGAAGTTCGATAGGGGAGTTTTTTAGGTAAAAGCAGGAGAAAAAATACAGCCTGGAAGCCGGCCATTTTGAGATCATATTGCCCAAGACTAATGGCTGCCCCGATGAAAATTAGGGCTAATTGAACTCTCCGGATTTTTTGATTTGACTGTCCAAATTCCCAACCTGTAGCAATCAAAAAAGCCAGTAAAGGAACCAATATAATGAGGTGGCGTGGGTTAAGGTAGATGGGATTGTAAAACTCCAGCGTCGAACTCATAAACCAAAACCCAACGAGCAGGAGGCAAAAAGCTAAGACAAACTCAACTAATGGAGAGGTTTTTTCCTTGGTCAAACT
The DNA here is from genome assembly GCA_943370675.1 of Reyranella massiliensis 521. GTDB lineage: Bacteria > Bacteroidota > Bacteroidia > Cytophagales > Cyclobacteriaceae > Algoriphagus. The sequence goes on from CALRRX020000440.1 coordinate 3,383, forward strand.
CCAGACTCCCGGAATAGCCAACACAAGCCAAAGCCAATAGCTTCGTTCCACAAACGTGAGTATGGGCAAATAAGTCAGTCGTCGAAGCATAGCCCAAAATCCCTTGTCAGCATAGGTAAATTCTGAGATGTAATGCCCCGAATTGATAGATGAAATGCGGTAAAAAGGATCTCCGAAGCTATACCAAAAATATCCGAAGTACAGCAACCCTGCCGAGATACCCAAGCCTAGCAATGCCAAGTAAAATCTATAATTGAGCGATTTTGATTT
>CALRRX020000441.1:0-3647 GCA_943370675.1 Reyranella massiliensis 521
AAAGAGCAAAAGTGGTTCTTAGTGAATCTTCCAAGTCAATGACTGGCTGCAAGGATACATCTACCTGATTGTCATAGGCGCCAAGTAAAAAATGATCCAGACGTTTTAAAGAGTCTTTATCCCTCAATGAGGCACTTAGCCATTCCAAACGCTGGGCTCGAGTCTGAGACTTGTTTTTAAGGATATATTCTTCCTCCCACTCGAAAACCGACTGATTGAGCGAGTTGAGAAAATTCTCTGCAGGTCCAGAAGATTTCTCCCCAAGAAAGGCCAAAAGATAGACCAAGGTCAAGCCAAAAACGATGGCTGCAAGTACCACTGCAAATCGTGTGATGATCTTTTTCATTTTTCCTTATCCTCCTTTGTCTTCGATAGGTTTTTACTGATGTCCACTTTTTCCCATGGGGAGGCAATTTCCAACCTGCCAGATTCCCACACTGCATACATTGCCGCTGAAGCCATCAAGAATGGAATCAAGGCAAAAAAGAGCATTCCATAGGTGATTTCTGCTGTACTTAGCAATTGGACGTCGGTGAGTACTCCGATTCTTTGATACAAAACTATCCCTAAAGTCAAGATGAATAGCGCCATTTGAATAAGTAGTGGCTTTGCAAAAGGAGAAATACTTCCGATGACGGCTTGCTTGGCAGTAGGGATGTAGGGGATTTTTTTATTTAAAAGTGAAAGTATAAATCCCATAAAAAATACCGGCCAACAGGCAAATTTCATGATCATCCCTCTCCAATGAATCCCTCTTTCGGAACCGGGATCACAGAGCCACTTCTGAACATACAGGTAAATCGCAGAGGAGAAAACTACGATCGGGAAGCCGTAGGTAACAAACTCCAGAAAGGACATCTGTGCAGGAAGCACGCCTGTCCAGAAGTATAAAAAAGGGATCAACAGGTAAATCAATGTGGTAAATCCCTCCAGATAATAGGTGCCGATGGTGAGGTAAGATAGCTTTTGCCAAAAGCTCAACTTGGAGAAAAGCCTTGGCACTTCATCAAAAAGCACCTCATGGACTCCACGGGCCCATTTGAGTTGCTGCTTGCAGAAGGAGCCAAAGTCCTCAGGCACCAATCCTCTGGCCACAATGACTGGGTGGTAAATAGATTTCCAACCTTCAGCGTGGATACGAATCGCAGTGACTAAATCTTCAGCCAATCCAACACCGTGCCCACCTGCTGTTTCCAATGCTTTCCTTCGGAAGGTGCAGTTGGCACCGATCGCCACTGCACAATTGTACCCGTGCATTCCCATTTGGGTAGGACCGTAAAAAGTATAGGTCTGCTTTGCGGCTGCCAAAGCGGTAAAGGAACGATATTGATTATAGTAGCCTTGGGAAACTTGTACATAGCCTACTTTGGGATCATTAAAAAATCCCAGCACCTCATCCAGAAAATTCGGAAAAGGAATGTGGTCAGGATCGAGGACTAAAATGAAATCTTCCTCTGTTTTGGAAAGGGCGGCATTGATTTTACCAGCTTTTGCCCCGGGAAGTCCCACTAGTTCAAGCCAAACCGCTCCGTGTTTTTCTGCAACTTTTTTGAACTCTGCGTCTTTGGTGTCATCCAAGAGGTAGGTGGTGTGCGGATAGGTGATTTTGGCACAGGCTTCTAAGGTCTTTTCAAACATAGAAAGTGGCTCACCAGGCGAGCTTGTGGTGAAAATAGCCACTTTCAGACCTGTTGGAGTTTCAGGTTTGACCGGTTTTTTGATTCCCAAGTAATTGATCCAAATGATGATCAAGCGTGCCATTCCATACCAAAACACAAGGGATAGGATAAGAAATAGCCAAAGATTTCCCACGTGCTGAGCCCTAAACCACCATTCGGCCATTCTTAAGATGGAACCAATTCCAGCAATGACGAGGATTCCCAATCCGAGTTTTTCCAATCGGGAAACCGATTTGGCCTGAGTAAATCTCCAAAGTTTTTGAAAAGATGGGTTAGTCATTCCAGATTCTCAGGTTAATTCCAGCTCCAAACGTGTTGTTTTCGAAGAAAATCGTGCGTTGGTAAGCATGCTGAATCACCAGATTGGCTTTGCTGGTGAGTTTGAAGTTTAATTCAGAGGCAATTTCGATCGGAGTGTAGGAGGTAGGGTAGAGTTCCAGGAAGATGTCGCTCTCTTTTATCGGGGTATTTCCATTGCCTGGATTGCCATAGTAGACCGTGTTGGGATTGTCGATTTGGGCTTTTACGCCTACGTTTCCTGAAAGCTTGAACGTCATTTTTTCGGATAATTGAACTTGGACCTTGGCGAGCGCAGCGTGAATTTGCTGGTTGATAGGAGTGAAATATGGTGTGTATGCCCCTGGAATAATGGCTCCGATTGGAGTGGAATTTTGTCGGTTAAGAATTGGTCTGTTGGGTTCAAATCGCACCTCTTTTGAATCTGAATGATTGAAAGCATAGCCCAAATCCAATCGCAGAGCTGAAATTTTGAAAACAGGATACAATGCCCAAATGGAAACAGCCTGAACCCAATTTGCATCCTCGAATTCAGCTCTTTGAAACATGGCTTTCCCAGTCCAAGATTCAGCTTGATCTCTACCGATTTCCAGTCGATAACTTGTAGGCAAGACTTGTTCGTCCAAACTTGCAAGGGTGTACAAATAGGCCTCCTTATCTAGGGAAGCACTTAGCGTCATCGATCCGGCTAATTTTTGACTGAGTGCTATGCCGTATGTCAAGGCAGAAGAGCTCCAGTTGGAGGAATTAGCCAAACCTGCTCTGATCATGACCGATGTGCCAGTGGTAGGAAAGGTTGATTTATTCCAGATTTGCCCCACGAAGATTCCTGCCCCAGTGTTGTAAGACCTTGTATCAAAAGAGTATCCAGGCTGGACAAAAGTGTTGCGGTAGAATGATCCTGAAGTGGTAAATCGGAAAAATTGAAGTGGTTGGGTGTCCGAGGAATACTCTGATTTACCTGTGATATAAGGTGCAGTAGCTTGGCGGATGGTTGACTTCAAATCATTAGCTGCTGGATTTTCAGGATAGGGGACCAAAATCTTGTTGAGGTAGTTGTAGGATTTACCCGGATTGCCTCCTGTCCAATAATTCATAGCTGCCATCATTTGGTTAGCCTCAGGATGTTCAGGTTGATCATTAAGAAATAAAGAAACAATTTCTTGAGACTCCTTGAATTGATTCAACTCATATAGAATTCTTCCATAATCCAGCTTGATCCATTGTAAATCAGGGTAATCGGTGATTTTCTTTCGGAAAAAAACCTTCGTTTGCTCAAAGTCTTTTGACCAATAAAATGCCTTTCCTTTGAGACGGATCATGTTTTCCTCGCCTGGATTTTTTTCCTCCAAATCATCCAAAATCAAAAAAGCCTCTTGAAATTTTGCCTCATTGAGATAGATTCGGGCCTTTTCAAGAGAATCGTAATTGCCCTGTGCCTGAGAGTTGACTATACCAAAAAACAAAAGGAAAAAGGCCGCTAGGGAGTAGCATAGGGAGATTTTCCATGAAATTCCATTTCTAGGAATTGGGGGTTTTGGAAGGTTTTGCGAGTTATTAGTCAGCACTGGTTTCAGGATTGTTCTTGGATTGATCTTTGGGATTTTTCATTTGCTCACTGTCCCACGCATGGTCATTAAGTGAGAATTTCTTGCTCAACTCGCCCGAAAG
>CALRRX020000442.1:0-3633 GCA_943370675.1 Reyranella massiliensis 521
AGAGCAGAAATGCAGTTTTCAGGAATACCGCTTAATCCAAAGCCTCCCATCATCAGAAAAGCTCCACTTGGGATATCAGCTACTGCTTCCCGAGCGTCTTTGACAGTTTTCGTAATCATGTATTTGGGTTTATAATAGTGATTTGGCCAGTTTTTGGTCTTGAACCAATTGGTTTTTCAAAGCTTCTAAACTTTCAAATTTCTTCTCTTCGCGGATAAACTCTCTGAAATATACGGTCACCAGTTTATTGTAAAGATCACCCTGAAAATCAAACAAATGGGCTTCAACCGTCTTTCTGGTTCCGTCTACTGTAGGCCGATTACCGATATTCAACATGGCTTTGTAAAGGTCTCCTTCGACTTTGACCTCTACGGCATAAACGCCATCGTGAGGGATAAGTTTGTAATCGTTTGGAATATGGATGTTGGCCGTAGGAAACCCAATCGAGCGACCGATCTGTTGACCCTTGACCACGAGTCCATTTAATTCATAAGGCCTACCGAGGTAATTGGTGGCAGTTCGGATATCTCCACTCTCTAATGCTTTTCGGATTTTGGTGCTGGACACGCCAATTTCTTCGACATCCTGACGCGAGATTTCTTCCAGCTCAAAGCCAAACTCTGAGCTGTGCTCTTGAAGGTAGTCAAAGCTGCCTTCTCTGTTTTTTCCAAAACGATGGTCATAGCCAATCACCAATTTCTTGGTATGAATTTTTTCCATTAAGACCTTTCGGATAAATTGCTCCGAGGTCATTTGAGAAAATTCCTGAGTAAAAGGAATGGTCACCAAATGATCGATCCCAAATTGTCGAAGGAGATTTGCTTTTTCTTCGAAGGTGGAAAGAAGTCGAAGATGATGTTCTGTAGGATACAACACCAATCGAGGGTGTGGCCAAAAAGTAATCAACACTGTTTCTCCCTGTACAGCTCGGGCAATTTCGCGAATGCGTTGGATGATCTTTTGATGACCCAGATGAACTCCATCAAAGGTCCCTGAAGTGACTACTGCATTGGGTACAGGGAGAAAATCCTCCAATCCTTCATAGATTCTCATGAGGTCGATTTTTAATCTCTTCAACAAGGGAGAGAAGTTCCCTTGCTTCTTCCAACCTGTATATTCCTATCCTTGTTCGGCAGAGCTTTTTCAAGTAAGCACCCACACCTAGGATTTCACCAAGATCTCTTGCCAAGCTTCTGATGTATGTGCCTTTGGAACAGGAAATCCTAAAATCAACTTCATTTCCTTCAAATCGGGTGATTTCAAATTCCCTCACTTCCACAGGTCTGGCTTCCATTTTTACTTCTTTGCCAGCTCTGGCTGATTCATAGACGCGCTTACCGTCTACTTTTATGGCTGAGTGCATAGGGGGAACTTGGAGGATATTCCCTGTAAGTTTTCCGGCAGCCTCGATGACTTGGCTTAACGAAATAGAAGAAGGGTCGGCAACTGGGATGATAGGTTGTTCCAAATCAAATGACTCGGTAGTCGCTCCGATCACAAACGTTCCCGTGTATTCCTTTTCCTGACCCATAAAGATCTCGATCTGCTTGGTCATTTTGCCTGCACATACGATCAAGAGACCAGTAGCCAAAGGATCTAACGTGCCTGCATGACCTACTTTCTTTATTTTAAGGGCGTTTCGCACTTTTTTGACCACATCAAATGAGGTCCATTCCAGAGGTTTGTCGATTAGGAAAACTTCTCCGTAAGCTTCTTGCTGCATGTTTGATGGGTGTGCTTTTCTTAGAAAAGCGATTAAAATCAGTTCTTTTCTGATTTTGCGAAAATGGCGTAAAATTCAAAAATAAAGCCAGCTAGCGTTACGATTGGACCTATGGTCAATCCAAGAACACCATTGCCATGTGGCTCTCCGTCCATTCCTATCAAGATAAATCCAAGTACGATAAGCGCCATTCCGATCAGCATGAGTCGGTAGTTTTTCTTGGAAAAGGGAAAAGATGTATTGCTCATGGATTAGTAAAGTTCGTCCAAAGACATGTTTAAATATTTATTTACAGCGCGCAAAGTACTCAATACAGACAGAATTCCTCCGATCAGTATCAAGACCCCAAACAGAATTAACATTAATTCAAGGTTTTGAAGCATGGCAAAACCTTCGATGTTGGCTTGGGTGTACTGAATCAACGCGTATAGAATCCCTGATGCGATCATTCCTGCCAGCATTCCAAAAAAGAACGCTCTCACCAAGAATGGCTTTCTGATAAAACCTCTGGTGGCACCAACCAATTGCATGGATCTAATCAAAAAGCGCTGTGAAAATAGGGCAATTCGAATCGTATTATTGATCAGCATGATCACTGTAATGATCAAAATCAAAATAAATCCACCCATCACCAAGCTAACTTTCAGCAAGTTTTTGTTGATGGAATCTACCAAATCAGTCATATATGAGACCTCAAATACTCCTGGAATGTCCTGAAGTTCTTTAGCGATTACATCAATCTGCTCCGAGCTTTGATATTCGTCGGAAACGGAAAATACGAAGCTGTCTCTCAATGGATTGTCTTCCAGGAATTTGGTGAAATCTTCTCCTGTATTTTGGACAAAAGTGGAAGCGGCCTCTTCGTCTGAGATAAATCTCAAGGAGGAACTATCCGATTTGACCAAGACGAAAGGTCTTGAAGAAAGGTCTTTTTTGAGAGAAGCTAACTGATCTTCCGGGAGATCCTTTTCTAAAAAAACCTGTATTTCAATGTTTTCTCTGATCATCTTGGTCAGAGACTGAGCTTGGATCAGGATGATTCCAAACAAACCCACGATAAAAAGTGAAAGGGTGGTGCTAAAAAGCACACTCCCAAATTTGAAATAGCCTAGTGTTTTTTTCTTTCGTGCAGGACTTGCCATGGATTACAAAATTCAATTCAAAATTAGGAAAGCATATGGGATTTACCCAATCGATGTGCCAGAAAGGAGAGGAATGACTTTTTCACCCGAAATTCCCCATATCTGATCACCTTCTTTTGGCTCTACTAATGCCAAGCCAGTAAAATTCCCGAAGCTTGGCAAAATCAAGGTGGATCCCGACCAGTAAAAACAAGGAATTCTGACGGATTGCCTCGCTTTTCCCCTCAGTAACACTCCTGGGTGCAGGTGACCACAGATATTTATCATTCCATCCGTCACCTTTTCAAGAGGTTCATGAGAAAGAACGAATGATTCAATCATCAACGGTTCTTGATGGATTTTTAAAACCGATTGTCGGTAAACCGAAGGAGGAAGAATGTCATGATTGCCTTTTACAAGGTGAAACTGAGTCTTAGGAAAAGTTTGCAAAAAGGAATTCAGTGTATCCCATTGTTCATTCCAGACACTATGGAAAAGATCGCCCAAAAAGAAGGTATGCTTGGGTTGAATCTCTTCGTGAAGTTCTTTCAGGTTTTTGAAGTCAGCGTCATGTACAGGTTCTGGAATAGGTATGCCAGACTTCCGAAAATGTGCTGCTTTTCCAAAGTGTAAATCAGCAATTAAAAGAATTTCTAATTCCTTGATCCATAATGCTTTCTTACCTAGAAACTCTAATGAAAAGCCATTAAACGGCATGATTACACTCATTTTTACCAACTACTTCCTATATCCAAGCCAAAAACAATTTCAAAGCTATTCGTATTTAAG